>CALYVE010000017.1 GCA_945492935.1 uncultured Lachnospiraceae bacterium | reverse complement strand
CATGGATTCCATTCCCACCTTTATCGCCAACAAGCTGGATTCCTCAAAGGTGACCTATAAGACCCCACTTCTGGAGCCTATTCTGAAGGTGACCTACGGCTGTATTGTCTATCAGGAGCAGGTTATGCAGATTGTTATGGAGCTTGCAGGATATACACTTGGACGAAGCGACCTCGTCCGTCGAGCAATGTCAAAGAAAAAAGAAGACGTCATGAAAAAAGAACGTCAAAACTTTGTATATGGTAATGAGACGGAAGGTGTACCGGGTTGCGTGAATCGCGGTATTCGTGAGGAAGTTGCCAATAAAGTGTTTGATCAGATGATTGATTTTGCAAAGTACGCATTCAACAAATCACATGCAGCCGCCTATGCGGTCGTGGCATACCAGACTGCTTACCTGAAGTGTCACTATCCTGTAGAATTTATGGCGGCACTTATCTCATCGGTCAAAGAAAATGCAGGTAAAGTATCGTTTTATATCCAAACCTGCAGAACGATGGGAATTCAGATTCTGCCGCCGGACATAAACAAAAGCGAGGGTGACTTCTCGGTTGACAAGGATGCAATCCGATATGGTCTTTCTGCCGTAAAGAGTGTTGGCAGTGCAGTGACGGACTGTATCAGACAGGAGGTTCTCACAAACGGACCTTTTACAAGTTTAACGGATTATGTAAACCGACTTAGCAACAAGGAAGCGAATAAGCGTACAATTGAAAGCTTCATATGTGCAGGTGCATTTGACAGCTTTGGCTACAATCGTAAGCAGCTGATGCTTGTATATTCGCGTGTTTTGGATCAGGCAAATCAGGAAAAAAAGAGTGCGATGACGGGGCAGATGTCCTTACTTGATTTTCTCGGTGCAGAAGAAAAAACGGAGTTCGAAGTACAATATCCGGATGTTGAAGAATACAGCAAGGAAGAAAAGCTTGCAAAAGAAAAAGAAATGATTGGAATTTATGTAAGCGGACATCCGCTCGATGATTACCGCGAGCTGTTAGATAGGGTTGTAACAGCATCTTCAGCAGATTTCAACGCTGAGGATGATGAAGAAGGTGTCCGTGTTCATGATAAGGTGCCTTATACAATCGGTGGAATGATTGAGACGGTTACAATTAAGTCGACAAGACGTGGTGACCAAATGGCATTTCTTACGATTGAAGATTTGTATGGCACATTGGAAGTTGTTGTATTCCCTCGCGATTTTGCGAAGTATAAGGATTATTTCCAAAAGGATGCAAAGGTTATTATCAAGGGAAATGCTTCTGTAACTGAGGAAGAGTGTAAGTTACTCTTATCCGATATCAAAACGTTTGAAGAGGCGAAGGATGAAATCGAGGGTGCGGGAAAAGAACTGTGGATTCGATTTTATAGAAAGGAAGAATATGTTGTTGCGGAGGAACGTTTGCTTACGATTTTACAGCAAAACAGAGGAGCAACCCGTGTGAATATTGTTGTTTTACCACAGGCTAAACCGGGGGAAGAACGTCCTGCGCCAATGGTTAAGGTATTGGATGCACGGTTTTGTGTGCATGCGAAGGGAACACTGATTGAGCAGCTTCAGCAGCTGTTTGGTACAGAGAATGTTACAATTAGGGAGAAGTAATATGATTATTACATCCGCTGCGAATGAGCAGATTAAAAGAGTTAAAAAACTGATAAAGTCATCGAAGGAACGTCGTGAGGAAGGTTTGTATGTTGTAGAGGGCATTCGCATGGTTCATGAAATTCCTTCACAGGATGTCGATTCGATTTATGTGGCTGAGTCGGCAATGGCAAAATTTCAAACTGTTCTTGCACAATTTCGGGCGGTTGAACCGATTGTTGTGAAAGATCATGTATTTGATAGTATGTCAGACACAAATACGCCACAGGGAATTATGGCACTTGTGCGTATGCAAAACTATAAGCTTCAGGACGTACTTGGAGAGATTCCGTTTGTTCTTATTGTTGAGCACCTTCAGGATCCGGGAAATATGGGAACGATTATTCGTACAGCAGAAGGTGCAGGAGCGACAGGCGTTATTATTAGCAGTGATTCGGTTGATATCTATAATCCAAAGGTGATTCGTTCGACAATGGGTTCCGTATTCCGTGTACCGATTTATGTATCAAACGATTTGAAGAAAGATATTGACAGAATTCGCGGTAAGGATATTACTGTTTATGCCGCACATTTGAACGGGCGACAATTTTATGATAATGATTATACAAAGGGAAGTGCATTTTTGATTGGAAATGAAGGAAACGGACTTTCAGACGAGATTAGCGCTAAGGCAAACAGCCTTCTTAAGATTCCGATGATGGGAAGTGTGGAGTCATTGAATGCAGCGACGTCGACTGCTGTCATTTGTTACGAAGTATTGCGGCAAAGATTTTTTTCAAAATAAGTCTAAAATCAAAATTCTCTGAATATATTTATTATGTACACAAACCTTTTGGAAGATGAATGAGGTTTGGATCATAAGGAGGAAATATATGACAGAGAAAATTTTGAACAACAATCAGGTAACAGTGGCAGGGGAAATAGTATCCGATTTTCGGTTTAGCCATGAGATCTTTGGGGAAGGATTTTATATGGTTGACATTATTGTCAGCCGATTGAGCGATGCGCATGATGTGATACCGCTTATGGTATCGGATCGATTATTTGATGTAGAGCATTCGCATATTGGAGAAAAAGTATTGGCCAAAGGTCAGTTTCGCTCATATAACAAGCATGAAGAAAACAAGAATCGCTTGATTTTATCTGTTTTTGTCCGCGAGATTGAGACGATTATTGAGGAGGATGACAGGGAGAATAAGCCGAATCAGATTTATTTAGATGGGTACATATGCAAGGAACCGATTTATCGAATGACACCTCTTGGCAGGGAAATTGCTGATATTTTGCTTGCTGTGAATCGCGCATACGGAAAGTCGGATTATATTCCATGTATATGCTGGGGGCGTAATGCCAGATTTGCGGGTAAGCTTAGCGTCGGGGAACATGTTGCTGTATGGGGACGTATTCAAAGCCGCGAATACCAGAAAAAAATCGGCAATGACGAGATTGTAAACAAGGTTGCATATGAGGTTTCTGTAAGCAAAATGGAATGTTTAGAGTAATGTTGACATTGCGAATATTCGGTGTTATAATATGCGAAGTTAATGTGAAAACATTCATTACAATTTAACACATGGTAGAGGTCGCGATATTCATCAGTACTCTTTGGGATGACTTAGAGCAGATGAACATAGATGAAAGGGGATATCGCCGAAGAGAGGCAACGGCTAAGCGTTGTTTCGTCTGGTTGTACAGCGAATAACTGTATGACTGTCATCGCAAGATGGAGCGCTACTGTCCGAATAACAAGGGATATTTTTAGGTTGGCACTTTATCTGTGTCAACCTTTTTTAACTGTATAAAAGGCTATACAGCGCCCGAACTCCATGTAGTATCATTTTTTAGGAGGTAATTATTATGGCTATTTTCACAGGCTCAGGTGTTGCAATCGTTACACCATTTCATGACAACGGAGAGGTAAACTATGAACAGTTTCGAGAGGTAATTGAGTACCAGATCGCAAACGGAACAGACAGTATTATTGTCTGTGGTACAACAGGTGAGGCATCAACTCTTACACACGAGGAGCATATTGAGTGTATTCGTTTCTGTGTAGAAGTTGTAAATAAGAGAATTCCTGTTATTGCAGGTACAGGTTCTAACTGTACGGCAACGGCAATTTACTTATCACAGGAAGCAGAGAAGGCAGGTGCTGACGGGCTCTTGGTTGTTACCCCATATTACAACAAGGCTACACAGAAGGGATTAATCGCTCATTTTACAGCTGTTGCAAACAGCGTTAATATTCCAATTATTATGTACAATGTTCCAAGCAGAACAGGCTGCAACATTCTTCCGGAGACAGCGGTTGAACTTGCTAAAAATGTTGAGAACATTGTTGGTATCAAGGAAGCAACCGGTAACCTTTCCCAGGTTGCAAGACTTGTTAGCCTGGCTGACGGTTGTCTTGATGTTTATTCAGGTAATGATGATCAGGTACTCCCGATTCTTTCCTTAGGTGGCATTGGTGTCATTTCTGTTTTGGCAAATGTTGCACCAAAAGAGACGCATGATATGGTTGTGAAGTATCTTGAGGGAGATGCTAAAGCAGCAACTGATATTCAGATTAAAGCGATTCCACTCGTGGATGCATTGTTCTGTGAAGTAAATCCAATTCCGGTTAAAAAGGCAGTAGAGTTAAAAGGACTTTGCGCAGGTACACTTCGCATGCCACTTACAGACATGGAACCGGGTAATGCGGCGAAACTTGAGAAGGCAATGAAGGATTTTGGCGTATTATAAGAACGAATAGTACGGGAATTCAAATAGGAGGCTAATGATGACAAAGATTATTATGCACGGCTGTAATGGTCATATGGGTCAGGTTATCACAGCAATCTGTGCAGCTGATGAAGCATGTGAAATCGTTGCAGGTATTGATATAGTAGATAATAGAGAGAATGGATATCCTGTTTTTACGGATATTGATGCTTGTGATGTAGAGGCAGATGTAATTATTGATTTTGCTGCAGCGGTTGCAGTTGACAAATTGTTGGATTATGCCGTTAACAGACAGATTCCTGTCGTTCTTTGTACGACGGGGCTGAGTCCGAAACAGCTTACAAAGGTTCAGGAGGCATCAAAGAGAATTGCGATTTTAAAGTCTGCAAATATGAGTCTTGGAATCAATACTCTTTTGAAACTTTTGAAGGATGCCGCAAATGTATTTGCACCTGCCGGCTACGATATTGAGATTGTTGAAAAACATCATAATCAGAAGCTTGATGCCCCATCCGGCACGGCACTTGCACTTGCAGATTCAATCAATGAAGCTAGAAATAATGAATACGAATATATTTATGATCGTTCTCAGGTGCGTAGAAAACGTGAGAAAAAGGAACTTGGCATCTCTGCCGTTCGTGGCGGTACCATTGTAGGTGAACACGAGGTTATTTTTGCAGGTGTGGATGAAGTGATTGAGTTTCGTCATACAGCATATTCGAAATCTGTATTTGCAAAGGGTGCGGTTGAGGCAGCGAAATTCCTTGCAAAGCAAGAAGTAGGAATGTATGATATGTCTGATGTAATTGGATAGCAGGTGACGATATGTATCAGGAAAACGTAGTGCTTTGTAGTGCTTCAAAATACAATCAAAAATATTATCTCAATGAAGACTTTAATAGTTTGCCGGATGCTGTAAAACAGGAGCTCAAGATTATGTGTGTTCTTTTTACGGAAGATGTCGGAGGCATCCTTGTATTAGAGTTCGACGAGGAAGGCAATTTGCAGATTAAGACAGAGGCATATGAAGAGGACATTTTATATGACGAGATTGGAAGTGTACTTAAGGTAAAGCAAATGCGCACACAGAAACAGGAATTATTTGAACAGCTTGAGCAATATTTTCACGCATTTTTCTAAAATTGATTACGATTACTCAAATTGCCGGAGAACATGCATCATGTTCTTGCGTGCGGTTTATCAGAAAGGGATTAAGGATGTTATTTGCAATTGACGTAGGAAATACGAATATTACAGTCGGAATATTTGATAAAGCAGAATTAATAGATACATTTCGTATGACAACGGGTATTTCTCGTACATCAGATGAATATGGAATGTACTTTGCGGATTGGCTCAATTTGCACGGAATGAAGATTTCAGACATTCATGCAGTAATTATTGCATCTGTTGTTCCGAATGTCATGCATTCGTTAAACAGTGGTATAATAAAATACTTACACATTCAGCCGATAATTGTGGCACCGGGAATCAAAACGGGCATCAATGTAACAATTCCAAATCCGCGCGCACTTGGTGCTGACCGTTTGGTAGATGCGGTTGCAGCATATGAAATTTATGGCGGACCCGTTATTGTTATTGATTTCGGCACAGCAACAACGCATGATTTGGTTCTTGCTGACGGAAGCTTTAACTCAGGAGTAACATCGCCGGGTATTAGACTTGCGGCGAGTGCACTGTGGACAGGAGCGGCAAAACTTCCTGAAATTGAGATTCGCAAACCGGATTCCATTCTGGCAAAGGATACTGTAACAAGCATGCAGGCAGGTATATTTTTCGGTTATATCGGTCAGACAGAATACATTATTCGAAAGATGAAAGAGGAGTCCGGACTTGACAATATCAAAGTAGTAGCAACCGGCGGTCTTGGTAAGTTGATTTCAGAGAATACAGAAGCAATTGATGTATATGATTCAAATCTGACATTACAGGGATTACGATTAATATATGAGAAGCAATAATACACGGAGAATATAGGATGGATTTTCGAAATAAAATCATTCTTGCGCCAATGGCAGGTATATGTGACCTGCCATTTCGTCTCTTATGCAAAGAACAGGGATGTGACATTCTTTACACGGAGATGATAAGTGCAAAGGGAATGTACTATAATAACAAAAATACAGGCCCATTATTAATGACGAAAACAGAGGAAGCCCCAATTGGTGTCCAGCTGTTTGGAAGTGAACCTGCGCTTATGGCAGAGCAGGCAAAACGAATTGAAGACAAGGGATTCGCTTTTATTGATGTCAATATGGGGTGTCCTGTTCCAAAGATTGTAAACAACGGTGAAGGTTCTGCACTTATGAAAAAACCGGAACTTATTGGTGAAATTGTGAGTGCAATTCATAATGCGTGCAGGCTTCCTGTCACAATTAAGATTCGGGCCGGCTTTACAAAGGATACAATCAATGCGCCCGAGGTAGCAAAAATTGCAGAAGAAGCCGGTGCGGCAGCAGTAGCTGTTCATGGCAGAACAAGAGAACAATATTATCAGGGGCAGGCGGATTGGGATGTAATAAGGCGTGTGAAGGAAGCTGTTTCCATTCCTGTTATCGGAAACGGAGATCTTACGTCTGCAGAGGATATTCTTCGCATGAAGGAACAGACGGGTTGTGACAGTTTTATGATTGGAAGAGCTGCCAAAGGAAATCCTTGGATTTTCCGCGAAATAAAGAAATATCTTGAAGACGGAACGATTGTCAAAAGACCGGACCATAAAGAAATTCTTGAGATGATGCTTCGACATACGAAGCTTATGGTTGCATATAAGGGAGAATTTACGGGGATTCATGAAATGCGAAAGCATGTAGCGTGGTACACGCAGGGACTTAAGGACTCCGCAAAGCTTCGTTATCAGATTAATCATGTTGAAACATATGACGAGCTTAAATCTCTTCTTGTTTCAGCCTTTGGTAATTTGTGATGTTTTTGGATATGCGAAGCTTGTTGTAGCGCTCCCGATACGTCGCTTCGTCATAGGAAACAATATAATTTTTTATGTATGCTTTATGGACGCCGTTGGCATGTAATGTGTCGACGGCTTTGTTATATGCTATTGCAGCATCAATTTCGGTTTTGTAGCGGCCAACTATGTAATTTCCGACAATATGAATTTGTGCTAAAAATGGCTTGTTTGAATCCTTATTTTCTTCGGAAACACCGATATAGTGGCTCAATATCCGTATGTTAGAATAGCGGTAGTCATACACATCACCATTTACCATTTCGTAATCCTTGCCATATACAGCATAAGGCTTTACGCCATAACGTCCAAGTAATTTGTATTGACTGCCGTAATCACTATAAAATAAATAGCCCTTGCGTTGCTGAATTGTATGTGATGCGCAGAAAAATAAATCATCTCTGTCAAATTTTAAAATGATGGATGGTGAAAGGTGATATTCAAAGTAGTTTTTTCGAAGATACATCGGGGTAGGAAAATAAATATGATTATCTCGAAAATTAATTAAGGAAATGAATTTTGTATAGGAAAGAGCATAGCTGTTATTATATTCTTCCGGGGTTATATCAGAAGAACGAATTTGCTTTGCCTCTTCGTAAGCGCGCACGGCAAGTTCTTCCTGCGAAAAACTGCCAAGACTAATGTGCTTTCCGTGGATTGTTATGGAACTGCGATAGAAGGCAGTTCCGTCTTTTTTTGTTGTTGCAAATACGCCAGTCGCTTTTTTCATGACTATCCCCTAACATAATTTATAAGTTAAGTATAAATTGTTTCTGACAAAATTCAACAACTTTTCAAAATACTCTTTATAATAATCACAAAATGTAGTAATATATTAAAGCGTGTGACCTTGTGCAGTTTTTCAATATGATTGATTTATAAGGCACGAACGTATCAAAATAATTTGAAAATGTCTGATTTTAGTTGTGGAGTTAATGATGAAGAAGTTTTTTGGAATAGTAAGAATTATAGGTTGCTTTGTATTTTTCTTTGGCGGATTTATGATGTTTTTTGGATTGAATGGCCGTGCATATATTGATCCGTCGGTTATTACATATCTGATTCAGATTATTTCCGGTGTTGTTATTTCGCTTGGTGCCGTTTTTGGCGTATATGGTCGTCGGATCAAGAAAGCGATTGTAAAGCAGCTCGGATTAAATGTGAATTCCCACAAGGAAGTTGAGTCAGATGATATAGAAATGTGGTAAGCATTATGATGAAACAAAAAAAATATTTCTATGGCACACTTGTTGTTCTTGCGTTTGTAGCGATGCTTGTTTCGAAATATTATGTTCAGGTTATGTTGATTCAGGGGCCATCTATGAAACCAACCTATCATAATATGTCTATTGTTTTTGTTGATAAACATACCCGAAAATACGGCGTTGGTGATATTGTTGTATTTAAAACAGACGGAGTGAAGGGAAACCTTGTGAAACGTATTGTCGCAGGACCGAAGGATACGGTTCTGATTAAGGATGGCGTGCTGTATGTAAATGAACAGCCGAGTGCCCAGCAGCCTGATGATAAAAAACTATATCATGCAGGAATTGCGCAGACGACCGTGACAGTTCCGGATAATTGTTTTTTTGTTTTGGGAGATAATTACGCGGAAAGCATTGACAGTCGAAATAAAGAAATCGGATTTGTTGCTTATGAAGCAATTGAAGGAAAAATTATCCGATAATACATTGATGGAGAAAAGTAATGAAAGAGTTAATAAAGAATCGATTACAGAAGGAAAAAAGAAAGCGTTTTTTCGCAGGATTTATCTTGTCCTTTGCGGCAACATTTATGCTTGCATTTTACGCACCGCTGGAATTGTTTTCAAATAATCTTGGAGAATTTGTATTTGATTCTACAATGATTGTACCGGTTGTATTTGTGACATTTTTACTTGCCTTTGCTGTAAGTGTTCTTGTCATGTTTATTTGTTATATCGTGAGTGAGAAGCTCTATACGATTGCATTGGTAACTTATTTTGTGGCCTTTGTCGGAACGTATATTCAGGGTAATTTCATGACGAAGGATATACCTGTTTTGGATGGTTCACCAATTGATTGGGGGAGCTTTACGAAGCAAAACGTTAAAACCTTTATCGTATGGATTCTTATGTTGCTTCTTTCCGTTGTCGTACTTAAAATTGGTAAGCTTGACGGCTACTGTACCTTTGTGCGC
Source organism: uncultured Lachnospiraceae bacterium (assembly GCA_945492935.1). Lineage (GTDB taxonomy): Bacteria > Bacillota > Clostridia > Lachnospirales > Lachnospiraceae > Coprococcus_C. Next base: position 3,069 of record CALYVE010000017.1, on the reverse strand, counting down.
ATGGTGTCTGTCATCATTTTTGCGATGCTTGCCATTTCACTTATGGTTGTTTATTTCGTAAAGGGAGCAAACAAAAAAAAGGAAAACAACTTATTCATCAATGAAGGAAACATGCTTGAAATGTCAGAGGACCGGAACTTTGTCATATTATTGCTTGACTGTGTTGATGCAAGAGTCATGAGTAAAATGATGGAGGAGTATCCGGAATATAAGGAGTTGTTTGAAGATTTTACCTTCTACACAAATACCATGAGTACATATCCGTATACATCTCAGTCCATACCATATATTATGACCGGTCAGTGGTACAAAAACGAACAGCCATATGAGGATTATTATGCAGAGGCAATGCAAAACTCACCATTATTTGCAGAGCTGGAACAACGTGGTTATAGTATTGGTGTTTATGAGACAGAAATCCCGAGACTTGATAATTCGGAGCGCTTTGACAATATTTATTATACCGGTGAGTCAAAATTTGATAAAAAGGCACTTGCAAAGCTTGAAATCAAGACGACTGCGTTTCGGTATGTCCCGTATTTTATGAAGGGGCGTTTTGAGTATGATAATGACGATTTTAAAGCTATTCGTCATTTCGACGTTGCGGATGAACCATTTTCAGATGTGGATTCCGACTTTTATGAATATTTGAACGAGGAATCCGTTTATACAAAAGAGGAAAGAGCATTTAAGTTTATTCATATTCAGGGAGCGCATTCTCCATACCGTTACAACAAGAATGTTGAGAAAATTACAAATGCTACATATGAGACAAATATTCAGGCCTGTATGACAATTACCAAGCGATATCTTGACATGCTAAAAGAAGCAGGTGTTTATGATAATTCCGTAATTCTTGTAATGGCTGACCATGGTTATGAGGGCGGACTTGCACAAGGTGTTGACAGACAGAATCCGATTCTTTTTGTAAAAGGTTTTGATGAGAATCATGCGCTTTTGTTAAATGATGCCCCTATTTCTTATGAGGATTTGCAGGATGCATATGTGGAATTGTTAGACGGAAAACAGTCGAACGAAATCTTCCCGTATCAGGAAGGTGACGTTCGTGAACGTAAATATCTTTTGTATGCGTTAAATAACAAAGATATCATGTATGAATATATTCAGACCGGTCATGCCAAGGATATGTCAACCATGAAAGAAACAGGGGTTGTTTATGAGTGCGAGAATGAAAAAGGCTTAATGTATCTGATTGCAAAGCCTTTCAAGGCTATTATTGGCTGGATTTATGATTTGATAGGCAATATGGGTGTTGCAATTATTCTCTTCACATTGCTTACGAAGCTTATTTTGTTGCCGGTATCCATCTGGGTACAGTACAATTCCATCAAGATGGTAAAGATGCAGCCGGAATTAAATCGTATTAATGCCAAGTTTTATGGCGATAAGGAAACCATTTCAGAGAAACAGGCCGAGCTCTTCAAAAAAGAAAAATACAACCCGCTTGTATCCGTCATTCCTATGGCGATTCAGCTTATTTTGCTTATGATTGTCATTGATGCGATTAAGGGTGCGATGAATGGCGTCGGTATCAATACATTATTGTTTACAATTGATCTTCGTATTGTACCAAAGAGTTTTGGCGGACCTGCAATTTTTTCGCCTATTCTTGCGGCATTATCGGCATGGGTTATGTGTTATACACAAAACAAGAGTAACGTATTGCAGTCAGAACAGGGAAAATTCGGTCAATACGGTGCGATGATTTTATCGGTATTGCTATCCTTGTATTTGGGCTGGTTTGTATCGATTGGCGTTGTCGTATATTGGATATCAAGTAATTTAATGTCAGTTGCGCAAATGTATATTTTAAATTACTTTATCAATCCTAAAAAATACGTTGATTATGGTCAGCTTGAGCAGTCAAAGAAGGAGCTTTCTGAACTTAAAAACATTGGCGGCGAAAATGCAAAGGATGCAAAGAAATATGCAAAGCGCGAAAAGGAAGATTACAGGAAATTCTTCAATATTGACAATAAGCATGTTGTTTTCTATTCAGAAAACACAGGTTTCTATAAGTATTACAAGGGTATGATTGAGTACTTACTCGAACATACAAATATGACAATTCATTATGTGACAAGTGATCCGGAAGATGCCATTTTTGAACTGGCCAAGACAAAAACAGCAATTAAGCCATATTATATTGGAGAGAAGAGGCTTATTACATTGTTTATGAAGATGGAGGCGGATGTCGTTGTTATGACAATGCCTGATCTTGAGAATTATCATATTAAGAGAAGCTACGTAAAAAATGATATTGAATACATTTATGTTCCGCATGGTATGGACAGCTTGAATCTTACGATGCGTACCGGTTCCATGGATCATTATGATACAGTATTTTGCGTTGGCCCTCATCAAAAGGAAGAAATTGAGAAGACAGAGGAAGTTTATCAGTTAAAGAAAAAGAAGCTTGTTGATTGGGGCTACAGCTTGCTTGATGAGATGATTGCGTCGTATGAGCAGGAAGAAAAGACACAATCAGACAGGAAGTCGATTTTGATTGCGCCATCATGGCAGGATGATAACATTGTGGACAGCTGTTTGGATGAGATTCTGGAAAATCTTAAAACAAGCAATTGGAATATCATTGTACGTCCGCATCCACAGCATGTCCGCCATCGCAAAGAGAAGATGGAGCAGCTGAAAGCAAGATTTGCAGATAACGAGAACATTGAAATTCAGACCGATTTCTCTTCGAACAGCTCCGTATTTCAGGCTGATTTACTCATCAGTGACTGGTCAGGTATTGCTTATGAGTATGCATATGCAACAAAGAAGCCTGTATTGTTTATCAATACACCAATGAAGGTTATGAATCCGGAATATAAGGAAATTGACACGGTACCACTGAATATTATGATTCGTGAAGAACTCGGATGCGCGGTTTCGCTTGATCAGATTCATACCGTAAAGGAAAAGGCAGAGGCACTTATGGCTCGTTCAGACGAGTACAGGGAAAAGATAACTGCCTTTACCGAAGCCTATGTCTATAATCATGGTACAGCCAGTGAAGTGGCGGCAAAGTACATATTTGAGACGGTA
>CALYVE010000016.1 GCA_945492935.1 uncultured Lachnospiraceae bacterium | reverse complement strand
GTAAAAGAATTTGAGTCAAAAAAGCAGAATAGTATTGATTCAAGAAATCTGATAGGCTGCAGTAGCAACTTTTGTTTGTATGATTTTTACATGGATTAAGTATGGCAAGCCTGATGTTTCTATGTGTTTAAACGCTTCTTTGGCAGGACTTGTTGCAATTACTGCTCCTTGTGATGTGACAGACGCTCTTGGCGCAACAATCATTGGTGCAGTTGCCGGTGTGTTAGTCGTATTTGGTGTATGGCTTCTTGATTACAAGCTTCACGTTGATGATCCTGTAGGTGCCGTAGCAGTCCATTGCTTAAATGGTATCTGGGGTACAATTGCAGTTGGTTTGTTTGCAACATCTTCATCTCCGGCATTTGAGACAGCCGGTATCAAGGAAGGCTTGTTTTACGGCGGTGGCTTCGAACAGCTTGGACTTCAGTTGATTGGTTTTGCAGCAGTAGCAGCCTGGACCGCAGTAACAATAACAATTACATTCTTTGTCATTAAAGCAATATTTGGACTTCGTGTATCAGAGGAAGAGGAGATTACAGGTCTTGATGCAACAGAACATGGTCTGCCATCCGCATATGCAGGTTTCTCAATCATGGATATTTCAAATACAATGACAATGGATATCAATGCAAATACAAATCTTGGTGTAGAAGAATATGAAGAGGCAACTCCGGCAATGAAGGATGCTTCAGTAAAGGTAGCTATGGCTCCGGATCTTACAACAGGTATCCACAAGGTTGTCATTATTGCAAAGCTTTCACGACACGACAAGTTAAAGAAGGCGATGAACGATCTTGGTGTAACAGGTATGACGGTAACTCAGGTTATGGGTTGTGGCATACAGAAGGGTGCCGGTGAAATGTATCGTGGAGTTGAGCTCGATGCAACATTGCTTCCAAAGATTAAGGTTGAAGTTGTTGTAAGTGAGATTCCGGTAGAAAAGGTTATCGAGGCAGCGAAGAAGGCTCTTTACACAGGTCATATCGGTGATGGTAAGATCTTCGTATACAATGTTGATAAGGTTGTAAAGATTCGTACAGGTGAAGAAGACTTCGCAGCTCTTCAGGATGTAGAGTAACGAAAACGTCGCATGGAACGTTTGAAACGATGTTTTACTTGAGAAAAACAAGTAAAACAGTGTAAGTGGTTTATAAAAACAAGTAAAATGACTAAAAATACAAAGAAAATGAACTTAATATATTGACAACGTCTTCGCGATGGAATACTATAGGGTATGTAATCGACAAGGGCGTCGGATAGAGGATAACTATCCGGCGCCCTTGTCTTTTCTTTTAGATAGCGAACGATAGAAAAGATTAACATAGAGAGGTGGAACGAATGGTTAAATATGTATTTGTAACCGGTGGTGTTGTTTCGGGATTAGGAAAAGGAATTACAGCTGCATCGCTTGGCAGACTGTTAAAAGCAAGAGGCTATCATGTCACGATGCAGAAGTTTGATCCCTATATAAATATGGATCCGGGAACAATGAACCCAATTCAGCATGGCGAAGTTTTTGTAACAGATGATGGAACAGAAACAGACCTTGATCTTGGACATTATGAGAGATTTATCAATGAAAACCTTGATCGAAATTCAAACGTTACAACAGGCAAGATTTACTGGTCCGTTTTAAATAAAGAAAGACATGGTGATTATCAGGGGGGAACCGTACAGGTTATTCCGCATATCACAAATGAAATAAAAGATGCTTTTTACAAGGCGAAGACAAAGAATGAAGATACGATTTCCATTATTGAAATTGGTGGTACCGTCGGTGATATTGAAAGCCAGCCATTCCTTGAAGCATTCAGACAGTTCCAGGCTGAGGTCGGACGAGAGAATGCCATTATGATTCAGGTTACACTGATTCCATACTTAAAGTCATCAGGAGAAATGAAGACAAAACCAACACAGATGAGTGTAAAGGCTTTGCAGAGTATGGGTATTTGGCCGGATATTCTCGTATGTCGCTCGGATTATCCGGTTGATGATCAGATGAAGGCAAAAATAGCATTGTTCTGTAATGTAAAGAAGGAACACGTTTTACAAAATTTGGATGCAAAATCTCTTTATGAGGTGCCGCTTATGATGGAAGAGGAAAATCTCGCAAAGGCTGTTTGTGAGTGTCTCAATCTTCCTTGCCCGGAGCCGGATTTGAAAAAGTGGAGGCAGATGGTTGAGGATTTCCAGAATCCGAAGCATAAAGTAACAATCGCTTTAGTCGGAAAATATGTTGCTTTGCATGATGCTTACATAAGCGTAGTAGAATCGTTAAAGCATGGAGGAATAGCGAATAAATCAGAGGTGGAAATTAAGTGGATTGATTCGGAGGATGTTACCGAAGAAAATGTTGATGAATTTCTTGCAGATGTAGATGGTGTTATTGTTCCGGGGGGATTTGGAACAAGAGGCACGGAAGGAATGATTACCGCAATCCGATATGCGCGAATACACAATGTACCATTCCTTGGCCTTTGCCTGGGTATGCAGCTTGCGATTGTAGAGTTCGCGAGACATGTGTGTGATATTTCGGATGCTGCAAGCATTGAACTTTGTCCGGATACGTTAAATCCCGTTATTACACTTTTACCGGAGCAAAACGGCGTTGTAAATCTTGGAGGAACTATGAGACTCGGTTCTTATCCTTGTGTCCTTCAGGATGGGACAAAGGCATTAGATTTATACAGAGAAAAATACATTCATGAGAGACACAGACATCGTTATGAAGTAAATAACGATTACCGTGGTGTCCTTACAGTAAATGGAATGATGCTTTCCGGATTATCACCGGACAATCGCATTGTTGAAATGATTGAGCTTAAACATCACCCATATTTCCTGGCGACACAGGCTCATCCTGAATTTAAGTCAAGACCGGATCAACCGCATCCGCTGTTTGTGGGACTTATCAAGGCCGCATTACAGTACGCGTTGAAGAATAAATAGAAAATATCGGAGGGAAAAGAATGAAAGAAAGTGTTGAAAATAAAATTGAAAACGGATTATATGATGCAGCATTTGAACATGATAACTGCGGTATTGGAGCAATTATTAACATTCATGGTAAGCAAAGTCATGCGATTGTTGATGATGCATTGAAGATTGTTGAGAATTTGGAGCATCGTGCAGGTAAGGATGCCGAAGGAAAAACCGGTGACGGTGTTGGTATTTTAACACAGATTCCACATAAGTTTTTCAAGAAGATTTGCAAGCAAAAGGGCATCGCAATCGGTGACGCGCGAAGCTATGGCGTAGGTATGTTTTTCTTCCCGCAGAATGAGCTTGAGCGAAGACAGGCCATGAAAATGTTTGAGGTAATTGTAGCAAAGGAAGGACTTACATTCCTTGGCTGGAGAGAGGTACTTGTACAGAAGGATGTACTTGGTGCAAAGGCATTGGAGAGCTGTCCGGTTATTTACCAGGCATTCGTAAATAAGGATGATGAATCTCTTACCGATCTCGAATTTGACCGTAAATTATATATTATCCGAAGAGTTTTTGAACAGAGTAATGAAAGCACATATGTGCCTTCGCTTTCCTGTAGAACGATTGTTTATAAAGGTATGTTTCTTGTCGGACAGCTTCGATTGTTTTTTGATGATTTGAGAGATAAAAACTATGAGTCAGCAGTTGCACTTGTTCACTCACGTTTCTCGACAAATACAAATCCAAGCTGGCATAGAGCACATCCAAACCGTTTTGTCGTTCATAACGGCGAGATTAATACAATCAAGGGTAATGTTGATAAGATGCTTGCCCGAGAAGAAACCATTTTTACGAATGCTTTTTCGGAAGAAGATCTTGGGAAGGTTCTTCCGATTATTTCGGCAGAAGGCTCCGACTCTGCCATGCTTGATAATGCACTGGAATTTATGATTATGGGTGGCATGGCTCCTGCTCTGGCAGCGATGATTTTAATTCCGGAACCATGGGAACATAATGACACCATTACTCAGGCAGAGAGAGATTTCTATCAGTATTATGCAACGATGATGGAGCCATGGGATGGCCCTGCATCAATTATGTTCTCTGACGGTGATGTTATGGGTGCAATTCTTGATCGTAACGGCCTTCGTCCGTCAAGATATTATATCATGGATGACGGCAGACTGATTTTGTCTTCCGAGGTTGGTGTGCTAAAGCTTGATGAAGCACATATTTTAAAGAAGGAAAGACTTCATCCGGGAAAGATGCTCCTTGTTGATACAAAAGAAGGAAGAATCATTTCTGATGTCGAATTAAAAGAAAAATATGCAAAAAAAGAGCCGTATGGTGAATGGTTAGACAGCAATCTTTTGTTATTGAAGGATGTTAAGGTGCCAAATAGTAAGATTCCGGAATATACTGAGACGGAGCTTTTCAGATTATTAAAGTCCTTTGGTTATTCGTATGAAGAATATATGGAAGAAATTGAAAATATGGCACTCACCGGCAATGAGCTGATTGGTGCGATGGGCGTTGATACTCCGCTTGCTGTTCTTTCAAAGGAATATCAGCCATTATTCAATTATTTTAAGCAGCTTTTTGCACAGGTTACAAACCCTCCGATTGATGCAGTTCGTGAGAAAATTGTTACTTCCACGACTGTTTATGTAGGTAAAAACGGTAATCTGTTATCCGAAAAGCCTGAGAATTGTAATGTTATTAAAATCCAGAATCCAATTCTTTCCGATCTTGATTTGTTAAAACTTTCAAAGATGAATAAGCCGGGCTTTAAGGTTTCAAAGGTATCAATTTTGTATTACAAGAATACGCCATTTGAGCGTGTGCTTGATCACTTGTTTGTTGAGGTTGACAGAGCTTATCGAGAGGGAGCAAACATTATTATTTTGTCCGATCGTGGTGTGGATGAGAATCACGTGGCGATTCCTTCTCTACTTGCTGTATCTGCGGTTCATAAGCATTTGGTTCAGACAAAACGTTGTACGGCCATGTCAATCGTTCTTGAATCCGGCGAACCAAGAGCGGTTCATCATTTTGCAACATTACTTGGTTTTGGCGCAAGTGCTGTTAATCCATATCTTGCACATGCTTCTATCCGCAAGCTTGAGGAGAGCGGAATTCTGGATAAGGATTATTACGCAGCAGCTGCTGATTATGATCATGCGATTCTTCAGGGAATTGTTAAGATTGCTTCCAAAATGGGTATTTCCACAATTCAGTCATATCAGGGAAGTAAAATGTTTGAGGCAATCGGTATTTCACAGAGCGTTATCGATAAGTATTTTACAGGGGTTGTAAGTCCGGTTGACGGCATTACATTACAGGATATTGCAGAGGCTACAGATAAGCAGCATTCAAAAGCCTTCGACCCGCTTGGGCTTGAAACAGATCTTACAATCGCTTCTGTCGGACGTCATAAAATGCGCGCGCAGGGTGAATTGCACCGATATAATCCTCAGACAATTCATATGCTTCAAAAGTCTACACGTGACGGAAATTACGAAGAATTCAAGCAGTATACGAAGATGGTTGATGCGGAAGAGACAGGTTATCTTCGAAGTCTTATGGATTTTAATTATGCAGAAAATCCGATTCCGCTTAGTGAAGTTGAAAGTGAGATGGAAATCGTTAAGAGATTTAAGACAGGTGCGATGTCTTATGGTTCCATTTCCGGTGAGGCACATGAGGCGCTTGCGATTGCTATGAATCATTTGAAGGGTAAGTCGAATTCCGGTGAAGGCGGAGAGTCCGATGAAAGATTGGAATCAGCAGGAACAAAAAATGATAGAAGCTCCGCAATCAAACAGGTAGCATCCGGTCGTTTTGGTGTTACAAGCAGATATCTTTGCTCCGCAAAAGAGATTCAGATTAAGCTTGCACAGGGTGCTAAGCCCGGCGAAGGCGGACATCTTCCTGCAAAGAAGGTTTATCCTTGGATTGCTAAGACAAGACATTCTACACCGGGTGTAAGTCTTATTTCACCACCGCCTCATCATGATATTTATTCGATTGAGGATTTGGCTCAATTAATATACGATTTGAAAAATGCAAATAAAGACGCACGAATTTCCGTAAAGCTTGTTTCTGAGGCAGGAGTAGGCACGGTCGCTGCAGGTGTTGCAAAGGCCGGTGCGCAGCTTGTACTGATTTCCGGTTATGACGGAGGTACAGGTGCAGCACCAATCAGTTCTATTCACAATGCCGGACTTCCATGGGAACTCGGCCTTGCTGAGGCACATCAGACATTGATTCAGAACGGATTAAGACAGCGGGTTGTCATTGAGACAGATGGAAAGCTTATGTCGGCAAGAGATGTTGCTATCGCGGCAATGCTCGGCGCAGAGGAGTTTGGTTTTGCAACGGCACCACTTGTAACACTTGGTTGTGTAATGATGCGAGTATGTAATCTTGATACATGTCCAATGGGTGTTGCTACGCAGAATCCTGAATTACGTAAGCGTTTTATCGGCAAGCCGGAGTATGTGGAAAACTTCATGATTTTCATTGCAAGAGAGCTTCGCGAATACATGTCAAAGTTAGGTGTTCGAACGGTTGATGAATTGGTGGGTCGTACGGATCTTCTTAAGAAGAAAGAAGGAATCACAGGAAATGGTGCAAAGATTGATCTTAGTAAAATCTTTGCACGTTCAGAAGATATTGATTGCACTTGTGATCCGGTTCAGGCTTTTGATTTTGAATTGGAAAAGACACTGGATGAAGCTGTTTTGTTGAAGGACAAGGCAGTATTAAAAGCAATCAAAGGAGAAGCGAAGGCTACTGTTGATATTGAAGTCGGTAATACAGACCGTACATTTGGTACATTGCTTGGTGCTGAAATTACAAGAAACCATCATGATGGAATTGCGGATGATTCCGTGACAATCAACTGCAGTGGTGCAGGCGGACAGAGCTTTGGTGCATTTATCCCTTCCGGTCTTACACTTTCCCTTGTTGGCGATGCGAATGATTATCTTGGAAAGGGTCTCTCCGGTGGTAAGATTATTGTCAAGGCTCCGGAAAATGCTTTATATGAGGCAGAAGATAATATTATTGTAGGAAACGTTGCTTTATATGGTGCAACATCCGGCGAGACATACATTGCCGGTATGGCAGGTGAACGTTTCTGTGTAAGAAACTCCGGTGCATATGCAGTTGTCGAAGGCGTTGGTGAGCACGGTTGTGAATATATGACAGGTGGTAGAGCTGTTATTATCGGACCAACCGGTAAGAATTTTGCAGCCGGTATGAGTGGTGGTATCGCATACGTTTATGATGAGGATAACTGCCTGTACCGCAACCTGAACAAAGAATTGGTCTTAATGGAAAAGGTTGAGACAAAGGCTGACTGTGAAGAGTTACGCCAGATGCTTGAGAAGCATTTGAAATACACAGGTTCCACAAAGGCAGCCAAGATTCTTGATGATTTTGAAGGAAATCTTACGAAGTTCAAGAAGATTATTCCTGCAGATTACAAGAAGCTTATTTCTATTACAAATATGTATGAAGAGCAGGGCTTAAGCCGTGAAGAAGCACAGATTGAAGCATTTTATGAGTGTACAGGAAACAAATAGGAGGGACGACAATGGGAAAAGCTACAGGATTCTTAGAATATGAACGTAAGGATGGAGCGGTTGTTGAGCCGTCTGTCCGAATGACTAATTTTGATGAGTTTCATAAATCTTTGCCGCTTGAAGAACAACGCAAACAGGGTGCAAGATGCATGGCATGTGGTGTGCCGTTTTGTCAGGCCGGATGTATGATTGCCCAAATGGCATCCGGATGTCCGCTCCACAATTTGGTTCCTGAGACAAATGAGCTTGTGTATCGTGGGAATTTTGAAGAGGCATATTACAGACTTAGCAAGACGCATGGTTTGCCGGAGTTTACATCAAGGGTATGTCCTGCCCTTTGTGAGCATGCATGTACATGCGGACTGAATACTGACCCCGTTTCTACAAAAGAAAATGAAAGAGCAATCATTGAGTATGCATTTGCCAATGATTTAGTGACGGAGCCTGTACCAAAGATTCGTACAGGCAAAAAGGTTGCCATTATCGGAAGCGGCCCTGCAGGACTTTCTGCGGCACAGCTTCTAAACCGCAGAGGTCACAGTGTAACCGTATTTGAGCGAAGTGACAGAGTGGGTGGCTTGCTTCGATATGGTATTCCGAATATGAAGCTGGATAAGCGTGTGATTGACCGTAGAATTGCGCTGATGGAAAAAGCGGGAATCAAATTTAAGTGTAACGTAAACGTCGGTGTCGACATAACAGGGGAGGAATTGCTTCATACTTTTGACCGCGTTGTACTTTGCTGTGGTGCTTCAAATCCAAGAGATTTAAAGTTGGAAGGCAGAGATGCAAAGGGTATTTATTTTGCGGTTGATTTCTTGAAAGAAGTAAGCAAGAAGTTGATGGATTATGATTACGATGCAGAAAAGGTTATGGCTGCAACGAATTTTAGCTTCAAGTCGTTGAAGGGCAAGAAGGTTGTGGTTGTAGGCGGTGGCGATACCGGTAATGACTGTGTAGGCACAAGCATCAGACTTGGAGCATCGAGTGTTGTTCAGCTTGAAATGATGCCAAAAGCACCGGAATGCAGATTAGAAAGCAATCCATGGCCAGAGTGGCCAAAGGTCTTAAAGACAGATTATGGTCAGGAAGAGGCTATCGAAAAGTTTGGACACGATCCACGTGTTTATCAGACAACAATTACAGAATTTATTACAGATAAGAATAATAAGCTTAAGGCTGTAAAGACAGTACAGCTTGCACCTTCTAAGGATAAGAGGACAGGTCGTATGATGATGCTTCCGGTAGATGGTACAGAGAAGGAAATCAAGGCAGACATGGTATTGATTGCTGCGGGATTTCTTGGCTCAGAGAGCTATGTTTGCGAAAGCTTTGGCGTTGAGTGCGATGAAAGAACAAATGTTAAGACCGCTGCCGGGGCGTATGCTACATCGACAGACAAGGTGTTTGTGGCAGGCGACATGCACAGAGGACAGTCGTTAGTTGTATGGGCTATTGCAGAAGGCCGACAGGTAGCAAAAGCAGTTGATGAATCATTGATGGGATATTCAAATCTGTGTTGATAAATTATTACAAGATGATAAAATATTACTAAATAATGATTTGGAGGTTCGGACATGACACAGACAGAAATTATGGAATTAATTGAGGAAGAAGATGTAGAATTTATCCGATTGCAATTTACGGATATTTTAGGCCTTCTCAAAAATGTTGCTGTTACCCCTGCTCAGATGGAAAAGGTTTTATTAAACAAATATTCATTTGAAGGAACAGCAGCTTTTGGCAGCAAATATTGTTTTGATGATACCTTATATCTTTATCCGGATATCGAAACTTTTACAATTTTGCCATGGAGACCTCAGCAGGGAAAAGTCGCAAAGGTTGTTTGTGATGTATACTATCAGGATGGTACACCATTTACGTTGGATTCCAGATATGTTCTGCGTCAGGTTTTGAACAAAGCTAAAGAAAAGGGATACACATTTATGGTTGATCCGGAGTGTGAATTCTTCTTGTTTCACACAGACGAAAATGGTCTGCCGACTACGAACACACATGAGAAGGCGGGCTATATGGATGTAGGTCCGGTCGACTTTGGTGAGAATGCGAGAAGAGATATTGTAATGATGCTTGAGGATATGGGATTTGAAATAGAATCTTCACATCATGAGAGTGCGCCCGCACAACATGAAATTGATTTCAAGGAGGCGGAAGCCGGGGAGATGGCTGACCGGATTCAGACATTCCGTTTTGCTGTTCGTTCCATTGCTAAGCGTTTTGGTCTGCATGCAACCTTTATGCCAAAGCCAAGAGGTGATATGGCTGGCTCCGGTATGCATATGAATTTTAAGGTGTTTAAAGATGGTAAGAATTTATTTGCAGACGAAGATGGCAGGGTTAATGAGAAGGTTCTCTATTTTATCGGAGGAATTTTGAAGCATGCGAAGGCGCTTGTTGCAATTGCCAATCCAACTGTTAACTCGTATAAGAGACTTATTTCCGGTTTTGAAGCACCAAGCAAGATTGCATGGTCAAGCAAGGGCGAATATGCGGCAGTTAAATTAATCAAATCAATGGATGCACATAAGGTTGAAATCCGTTTTCCGGATGGCTCATCAAATCCATATCTTTTGCTTGCTGCATGTATTGTTGCAGGACTCGATGGTATTGAGAACAACATCGAGGCCGGTGATGATATTGCGTCTGATAAGTCAAAATTAAGTGCAAAAGAAAGTCTGCCGGGAAATTTAAGAGATGCATTGGATGCGCTTCTTGCTGATGAATTAATCGTTGATGCTTTAGGAAAAGAACTCGTAGATATCTTTGTAACAATCAAAGAGAACGAATGGAATGATTATATGAAAGAAGTATCAGATTGGGAACTTGATCGTTATTTGACAAGAGTTTAGGCAGGAGGACTTCTATGGGCGATATTGTAATAGCAATGCCCAAACATGAAGACGCAAATCGTATTCGAGATGCTATAAAACGAAGCGGCCTATGGGAAGAAATTGTTATCTGTTCCAGTGGCGCTGAAACGCTTCGTATCATTGAGAATCAGGATGTTAGTCTTGTTATTTGTATGAAGTCACTAGGTGATATGCGATATGAGGAGCTTGCGAATTATATTAGCAGCCGAGTCAACATCCTGCTTCTGACAAAAGATGCCACTTTGGCACCCTTTAGCAGTAGCATCGTTAAATTATTGATTCCTTTTCGACCGTCTGATCTTATTGCATCTGTTAAGACGTTGCTTCCGTCCTCTTACTATGAGCGGCGAAAAAATACAAAACCGAAGCAAAATCGTTCTCCGGAGGAGAAGAAAATCCTTGATAAAGCAAAAGGTATCTTGATGGAGCGTAACCTTATGACGGAGCCTGAGGCATTTCGCTACATTCAAAAGAGTAGTATGGATGCGGGAAGAACGCTAATCGAATCGGCGCAAATGATTATCACGATGAGCAATTTTGATTTGTGATATACGAATTGTGTTTTCCGTTTGCGACAAAAAAGAATAGCATAATAGATTGAAACCCTTGCATTTGCGAGGGTTTCTTTTTACAATAAGAGAAACGATAAAAGGGGATGATGGCTTAGTAGCCAATCAATGGGGAGAAAAAATGATACTAATTGTCGAAGATGATAACGATATCAATAATTTGATTTATCAAACGCTTACGAAGTCAGGTTATGAATGTAAACAGGCTTTTTCGGGGACAGAAGGCATTATGCTTTTTGATATGCAGGATTTTGAACTGGTAATTTTGGACTTGATGCTGCCGGGCATGTCGGGGGAGGATGTCCTAAACAAGATGAAACAAAACAAAAACATTCCGGTCATTATTATGTCGGCAAAGGACGATATCGATTCCAAAATTGATTTGCTTTCTGCAGGTGCGGAAGATTATATAACGAAGCCTTTTGATATTAAGGAGCTTGTTGCAAGAGTAAAAGTTCAGCTTCGCAGGTTTTCAAATGAACCCGTTTCCAATGAGCAAATTCAATATAGGGAATTATCCTATGATAAGGATGCTATGGTGCTGCGGGTCAATGGGAAGGCCCTTGAACTGACAAAGCAGGAGCTTAAGATTATGGAACTGTTCCTCATGAATCCTGATAAGGTATTTTCGAAGCAGTCAATTTATGATTATGCATGGGATGACTACTATATGGGAGAGGATAAAACGATTAATGTGCACATAAGTAATATCCGGAAAAAAATAAAGGCAGTCAGCACGAACGAATACATAGAGACTGTTTGGGGAATCGGTTTTCGACTGAATTAATACGAATGCACCCTGTTTTCCTTTCGTTATTTGTTAACGGAGGCGGAAACAGGGTGTATTTTCTTTACACTTTCTTTAACATTCTTTTGCGTTTAATTAATACTTTGTATCTATAATGAAGTCGAAAGTCGGCACAATGTAAAAAATATGCCTGCATAATTTCAGAAAACGAAAAACACAGATAGGGGAGATAATATGAAGTATATTCTGGAAACGAAGAATTTGACAAAGCAATACGGAAAGGTAAAGGCAGTAAATGATGTGAGCCTTCATGTAAAACAGGGGGAGATTTATGGTTTTATCGGACGAAACGGAGCAGGTAAGACTACGCTTATGCGAATGGTAACCGGACTTGCCGGAATAACCGACGGAGAAGTATCAATATACGGAAAAACAAATAAGGATTTTGCAAATATAAAGAATCGAATTGGCTGTCTTATTGAAGCACCCGGTATTTTCGGCAACATGTCAGCGAAGGAGAATTTAAAAGCAAAATGTATGTGTGTCGGAATTAACAAGCCGGGCTATGTCGAGGATTTATTGGAGCTTGTTGGGCTTGCAGATACGGGAAATAAGAAAACAAAGCTTTTTTCACTCGGTATGAGACAGAGACTTGGAATTGCACTGGCACTTGTCGGAGAACCGGATATTCTTATGTTAGATGAGCCAATCAATGGTTTGGACCCTCAGGGTATTGCAGAGATTCGTGAGCTTATACTGAAGCTTA
Organism: uncultured Lachnospiraceae bacterium; assembly: GCA_945492935.1. GTDB lineage: Bacteria > Bacillota > Clostridia > Lachnospirales > Lachnospiraceae > Coprococcus_C. Next base: position 115 of record CALYVE010000016.1, on the reverse strand, counting down.
ATCACGAGCGAAACATTATGTCGTCGGTAAAGCTATTGAACAGACTGTCTCGCTCATTCTCGCTCGTCTCCTCCTCTTCCGAGTTCTCATTCAAGAGAACATGGTAGTCCTATTC
>CALYVE010000015.1 GCA_945492935.1 uncultured Lachnospiraceae bacterium | reverse complement strand
CGTCCGGAATCTTTTGGAATGTACGGCGGATTGTTTTTTATCGGGCTTTTCCTTGGAACAATGTTCCTTGTAATTACTGTTATGATTATTTATTATAAGCAGCTTTCAGAAGGGTATGAGGATCGGGAACGCTTTCAGATTATGCAGAAGGTTGGCATGAGTAAGGCAGAGGTAAAAAAAGTAATTCACAGCCAGATTATGCAGGTGTTTTTCCTTCCGATTATGCTTGCGGTTGTTCATATTGTATTTGCCTTTAAGATCATCAAAGATTTGCTTGCAATTATGATGTTTACAAATACACCTCTTTACATTGGATGTATGATTGGAACGGTACTTGTTTTTTCAGCGGTATACTATGTTGTATATAATCTTACAGCACGTACCTACTACAAAATTACATCTCAAAAAATATAAATACAATATAAGAGAAGGTCTATGAAAAAAATCGTAGACCTTCTTTTTGGTTTTCACCGCGGCCTTGCCGGCAGTGCAATCAAAGAATTGCTGATGAAGCAATTTTGTCTGTTTTAAATAATGGTTCCGCCACCGACTACGATATCACCATCATAAAGAACAACGGCTTGTCCGCTTGTAATCGCACGCTGTGGCTCGTCGAATTGAACATGCAGTGTGTCTGGTGTCGGTTGTGTTACCGTTGCCCATTGTTCGGTGTGTCTATATCGCACCTTTGCTTTCACACGCATTGGTGCGTCTATACTTGTAACAGAAATAAGGTTAATATCCTTTGCTGTAAGCGCAGAAGAATAAAGATTTTTATCGGGGGCAAGGACAATCTCGTTGCGTGCAATATCGACTTTTTTGACATAAAGAGGTTCTTTTAGCGAAAGCCCGAGTCCTTTTCTCTGTCCGACCGTATAACGAATAATTCCCTTGTGGCGGCCGAGAATATTTCCTTCCTCATCAACAAAATTACCTTCCGGATATGTTTTACCGGTGTATTGTTCAATGAAATTATAATATTTGCCGTCGGGAACAAAACAGATGTCCTGGCTGTCATGTTTTTTTGCGTTAATAAATCCGTGCTCGGAGGCAATCTGTCTGGCCGCGGCTTTTGTCATAACTCCGAGTGGAAAAATCGTATGTGCAAGCTGATCCTGTGTCATGCTGTATAGGACATAGCTTTGATCCTTTGCAGGGTCAACTGCACGACGCAAGATATAGCGTCCGCTTGTAGTATCGTACGCAATCGTTGCATAATGTCCGGTAACAACATATTCGTAGCCAAGCTCCTTACAACGGTTATACAGATATTCAAATTTGAGATGTCGATTACATTCAATACAAGGATTTGGCGTAATACCATTCTCGTAGCAGCAGACAAACTTATCCAAAACCTCTTCCTTAAACCGCTCTGAAAAATTAAAAACGTAATAAGGAATATCAAGTGCTGTTGCAACGGCACGCGCGTCTGCTACGTCATCAACGGAACAACAGCTATGGTTTTTGGAAAGACCAACATCCTCGTTATAAAAAAGCTTCATTGTAGCGCCGATACAATCATGACCGGCAGCCTTCATGAGGTAGGCGGCGACACTGGAATCAACGCCACCACTCATGGCAATTAATACTTTAGAACTCATAATCATCCTTTCGCGAATTAGCCAAGCTCGATCATTTTATCGATACATGCCTTCGCCTTTGTCATGGTATAATCATCTAAAACAATTTCTTCACCACAATGTCCAAGCAATGCATGGTATACATCACCCAGTGTAGTGGATTTCATGTTTGGACAAATTAAATCCTTTGATAAGGAATGGAAAATCTTGTCGGGACATTCATAGGAAAGATGGTCCGTAATGCTGATTTCTGTACCTATGATGAATTCCTTTGCCTCACTTTCCATAGCATATTTCATAATAGCAGTTGTAGAACCTACAAAATCTGCCTGTGCTACGACAGAAGGAACACATTCCGGATGAACAAGGAATTTGGCATTTGGATAAAGCTTCTTTGCCTTTTGCACATCTTCCTTTGTAACCCTTGCATGAATCGGACAACCACCCTGTAAAAGCTTGATGTTTTTATCCGGACATTGCTTGCTGACATAATCGCCAAGGTTACAATCAGGGATAAAAAGAATGTTTTTGTTATCGATAGCATTTACAATCTTAACAGCAGAAGCGGAAGTTACACAAACATCACAAACTGTTTTCAAGGCGGATGTCGTATTGATATAGGCAACAACGGTATAGTCAGGATTTGCAGCTTTGACAGCTTCAATCATCTCGACGTCCATCTGCTCTGCCATCGGGCAGCCAGCCTGTGGATTGGCGAGATAAACGGTTTTCTCCGGGGAGAGAATCTTAGCTGTCTCTGCCATAAAACGTACGCCGCACATGAGAACATTTTTGGCGTTAACCTTTGTTGCATCTACGGATAGCTTGAAAGAATCGCCAGTAAAATCAGCTACCTCAATTATTTCTTTTGACTGATAGCTGTGTGCAAGGATGCAAACATCCTTCTCCTTCTTCAAGCGGATGATTTCCTGTTGCATTTCTTTGATTTCCATCATATTTCCTCCTAAATAAATCGTCTGTTTCCGATATCTGTAACTAGCGAATAACCGGCACTTTGCACACGTTGTGACAAGCAGCTTATACATGCTGCAGCCTCTTCGCCGGTACAGATTTTGTTATCATATAGTGTATAGTTTTCCCTTACCCCGGATGGAGAAAGGTTTGGCATTACGACATTTGCTCCCGCCTTAAGCCCTAACTCGCGCCCGTTTTTATGTATCGTTCCAAGTGCGGTTGTCGCCGGAAGTAAAACATCCGGAAAAAGCAGACGTATTATTGACAGTAGCTTTAATGTCATTTCAAGCGTCCCATTCGGCATATTGGCAAATGGGGTGTCTGCATGGTGTATAAAAGGTCCGATTCCGATCATATCGGGGGAAAGCTCTTGTAAAAAACGTAAATCTGCAAGTAAATGCTCGGGGGTCTGATAAGGCGAACCAACCATAAATCCGGCACCGACCTGATAACCGATTTCCTTTAAATCAAACAGGCATTTTTTCCTGTTTGCAAGGGATAATTCATCCGGATGCAGCCTTGCATAATGTGAATCCGAAGCAGTCTCGTGCCGAAGCAGATAACGATTGGCACCGACCTCAAAAAATGCTTTGTAGCTTTCCTTGGAGCGCTCGCCAATCGAGAGCGTTATTGCGCAGTCCTTAAACCTTGTGCGTATGTCTGCAATAATATAGCACAGAATGTCATCCGTATAATAGGGGTCCTCACCACTTTGTAATACAAAGGTGCGAAAACCAAGCGCATAGCCCTGGATGCAGCATTCTATTATTTCGTCCTTTGAAAGCCGATAGCGTTTTACGTTTTGGTTCTCTCTTCGAATTCCGCAATAGTAGCAGTTGTTTATACAATAATTTGAAAATTCAATTAAACCGCGAATATAGACATCGGTTCCATAAATTTTCTTTCTGCATTCGTCTGCACGTTGACACAACAATCGGTTTTCGTCCTCTGAAAGCGCGTCTTTTAACAAGGTAAGAAGCTCATTGTCTGTAACGTTATGAAATTGAGAAAGTTTCTCAATAATATTAGTGATATTCTGTCTCACATTAAACTACTAAATGGCTTATGCCGTAAAACGTAAGATTTACGCCATTTTTTTCGATTGTTTCAATGGTTTCATAATACTAGCTGTTGCATTTTCTGTCAATTAAAAAGGTTTGACAAAGCAGACTGATTTTCATACAATTTAGAAAGGAATAACGTAAGAATATGAAGATGAAAAAGTCCTGATTTTCTGTATGAAAACAGGGTTTTGTTCGATAGATGAGGAAGGGGTAATTATGAACAACGCAGCAATTAGAGAAATTTCACGAACAGCGATGAAGCTTCGCAATAATTATGAGAGTCAGAATTTGTTTGATATGGCACTTGGTGACCGTGTTCCAAAGAAGGATATGATTCTTTCGGTCATTAATGATTTACAGAAAATAACATTTCCCGGATATTTTGGTTCTGAGAATATGGCATTTGTTTCAAAGGAGAATTTTGCAGGCTACACGCTTGCGGTAATGGCAGAGAAGCTTGAAAAACAGATTCAGCTGGCACTTGCTTTTGACGAAGTCACAGACGATGTTTTTGAAATGGAACGTCTGTCGAAGCAGCTTGTTGTTGATTTCATTTCACAGATTCCGGATATTCAGGCGATGATTGTTAAAGACGTCGAGGCAGAATTCGATGGAGACCCGGCTGCAAAGAATATGGAGGATATTATTTTTTCATATCCCGGTATTTTTGCGATATTTGTATATCGTTATGCGCATGCACTTTATGAGTTAAAGGTTCCGTACATTCCTCGTATTATGACAGAATATGCACATAGCACGACAGGGATTGATATTAACCCCGGTGCAAAGATTGGCGAGTATTTTTGTATTGATCACGGAACAGGTATTGTTATCGGTGAGACGACCGTGATTGGTAAGCATGTGAAAATATATCAGGGCGTCACGCTTGGAGCCCTCTCGACGAGAGCCGGTCAGCAGCTTGCAGGTGTCAAGCGTCACCCGACAATTGAGGACAATGTAGTAATATACGCGAACACAACAATTCTGGGGGGTGAGACCGTCGTTGGAGAAAATGCAGTCGTTGCAGGTAATACATTTGTGACAAAATCAATTCCTGCGAATTCGAAGGTTGCATCTTCCCTTCCGGAGCTTGAGATTCGTTCAAAGTAGTGAAACAAAGTCCTCACTAACCGGAGGACATTTTTATTGCATAAACAACCGCACTCGGCGCGAGCGTCTTGCAAGCAAGGAATTGCTGATTTTTCGGATGAATGGAGATGGTAGTATGCGTTATAAATTTTATGGTTGGCAGCAGGCGGATGTGCGACCTGTTGTCAGGGAATATGAATCCATTGGTGATTTGAGAGCATTTTATGATATGCTTTCTGACATTTGGTGTGCGGATACGTGTGCACCCCGCATGCGTGCGGATTGGACACCTTCCAATAAGACACTTGGTCAATGTTCGATTACTGCATTTTTAGTACAGGATATTTATGGCGGTCAGGTGTATGGAATCCTGCGAAATGGTGGAAACTATCATTGCTACAACGTGATTGATGATAAAACGATAGATCTTACAAGTGAGCAGTTTGGTGATGAAGTACTTGATTATGCGGATAATCCGGTTCAGCTTCGCGAGGTTCATTTTGCAAAAGAAGAAAAAAGACTTCGCTACGAATACTTGAAGTCAGAAGTGGCAAAGCGTGTAAAAGGATAGGCATACAGAAAATGATATCTTTGAGGAGGGAATGATGCAACGATGAAAAAAACAATGAAAATCGAAGGAATGATGTGCGGACACTGCGAAGCGCGAGTACAAAAATGCTTACTTGCCATTGAAGGTGTCAAAGAAGCGATTGTCAGTCATGAAACAGGTACGGCCGAAGTTCACATGGACGCAGACATCGATAACGAAGTGCTTCAGAAAGCGGTCGAAGAACAAGACTACAAGGTCACAGAAATAATAACCTAGAATTATGAATGAAGAACAAGTATTAAAGGCCAGGTTAAAAGATCTGGCACAAAAATCCTATCAACAAAATATATACACATTTTCCCCGTTTCTTTCACCTGCAGAACTCGCCACGCTGGATGGCATGCGGGAGGAATTAGCATTTGTAGATTATTCGGTCTACGGAGGGAATGAACAATGTGAAAGACAGATGGTTGCTTTTGGCTCTGAGCGAATGTTTGGCTATGAGGCAGTTTGGCCGATTCGGGTGATAAAAATAGTTCCGCTTCTTGATAAATTTTCGGATGCACTTACACATCGGGATTTTCTTGGCGCGCTTATGAATCTCGGAATGGAACGTTCGGTTCTTGGAGACATATTGGTAAAAGAACATAAATATGCCTTTTTGTTTTGTGCGGACAAGGTTGCAGATTATATTGTCAATCATTTGACGAAGATAAAACATACAAATGTGCGTTGTATTCCGGTTATGGCTGAAGATGAGTTGGAAGGACTGGCGCCGATACTTGAGGATATGCATGTGATTGTGTCGGCACCTCGTTTTGATACGATTGTCGCAGCTGTTTGCAAATGCTCCCGAAGCGAAACGGTAAATTTGTTTCGGGCAGGCAAGGTTTCTAGGAACGGGCGCATATTCCAGAACTACAGCGCGCAATTAAAGGATGGCGATACATTTTCGGTGCGCGGATTTGGCAAATATAAGTATTGCGGAAGCGGAAATGAAACGCGGAAAGGACGCATATATATTCATCTGCAGAAATTTACATAATATTCAAAAAAAGGTGTTTTTTTATCGATTTTTGTGCTAAAATAAAGCAGACAGTGGGCATTTGTGTGCAATTTTACGGTCAAATATAGATTTCATACAATGCAATGCGCATTTCTATGAGGAAAGGTGAGGTCATGATTAGTAAATATATTACAGAAAACGGCGTTCTAAAAGAAATAAACGACTATATGTCTGGTATGTGGATTAACTTGATATCACCGAGTCAGGATGAGAGCTTGGAAATCTCTCATCGATATAACATTGATATTGTCGATGTGCGTGCCGCACTCGATGAAGAAGAGGCTTCCCGAGTTGACGTCAATGATGATTACGTATTAATCATCTTCGATATTCCGACGGTTGAGATTCGACACAATCAGGAAGCATATACAACAATCCCGCTAGGTGTCATTTGGACTGATGAGGCAATCATTACGATTTGCTCTGTGGAGACACCGGTGCTTAAGCATTTTATCGTAAATCGACTCAAGGATTTCACTACGAAGAAACAGGTGCGATTTACGTATCAGATTTTATACAGAACGAGTACATTGTATCAGTCATATCTTCGTATCATTGACAGAAGACGTCTTGAAGTCGAAGAAAGTATCGGAGGCGCAACAGAAGAGGCTGAAATTATCAACCTGCACGAAATGGAATCCAACCTTGTTTACTTTGATACATCCCTTCGTGCGAACCGAATGATTGTTGATCGTCTGACAAGATATAGTGGTATTCGCAAATTCCCTGAGGATCAGGAGTTACTTGATGATGTAGTGGTCGAAAATCTGCAGGCCATTGAGATGACGCAGATTTACCGTGATATTATTAAAGGTACAAGAGAGCTGATGTCAACCGTTATTGATAACCGATTGAATAATATCATGAAGTACCTTGCAGCTATCACAATTGTTATGGCAATACCGACCATTATTTCCGGCATTTATGGTATGAATGTCAGCGGAAAATGGATGCCATTGTCGGATACGCCATATGGATTTGGCATAATATGTGGCATTATCCTGATAGTATGTATTATAGTTGCGTTTTTCCTCAAAAAGCGAAAGATGCTTTAGGAAGAACTATGTAACACAGAGATTTGGATTGGATTGAGGATGGATTTTATGGCAAAAAAATTACGTTTTTTCTATGTTGTTGCATCAAGCCCGTTGTTTGCAGCCTTTGTAATTCCGATTGCCAATTACATGCTGAAGCATCCTGAGAAGTTTACGGATGAGCAGCGCTATGAGTGGGCGATGAAAATGGTTCGTCATATGGCCAAGAAATCGCATACATCCACTGACACATTTGGCAAGGAAAATTTGCCTGAAGAAGGCGGCTATACACTTTACTCAAATCATCAGGGCAAATACGATGCACTTGGTATTATGATTGCTCATGAGAAACCGCTTTCTATGCTTTGGGAAGAAAAGTCGGCAGATCGTCCGATGGCACGACAGGTGCGTGATCTTGCAAAGGGGAAGACAATACGTTTTGATGATTACAAAGGACAGATTCGTGTATTAAATGAGATTGCGCAGGAAGTATCGAAGGGTGCAAAGTTTTTGATATTCCCTGAGGGAGGTTATGCGAATAACCGTAATTTTCTTCAGGAATTCAAGTCCGGTTGTTTTATGGCAGCTTTAAAGAGTAGGAAACCGATTGTTCCGGTTGCAATTTACGATTCCTGGCGCGCTATGGATACAGCGGTTCCGGGAAAGGTACGGACACAGGTTCATTTCTTAGAACCAATTACAGAGGAAGAATATAGCGACATGAAAAAGAAAGATATATGCGATCTTGTCAAATCACGCATTGAGGAAAAAATGCAGGAATTAAGAGAAAAAGATCCAAAGACCAAGAAGATGCAGGCCTAGTCCTGCATTTTCCATTGATAGATATGTTTTTTTTGGAAAGGAGAATTCTATGAGAGTATTAATTGTTGGGGTGAGTAAAGTTGGAGAGTCCCTTGTAAAATACATATGCAAGGAAGGCCATGATGTCGTTGTTATCGATACAAATGAGGCAAAAATAGACATGATTACGGATCGTTATGATTGTAATGGTTTTGTAGGCAATGGCACATCGGTTGATATGCTTAAGAAGGCCGGTATTGATTCAGCTTCCTTGCTGGTTGCCGTCACGAAGCAGGACGAAGTTAATATTTTATGTGCATGCGTTGCCAAAAAGCTTGGTATCAAGCGTACAATTGCAGCCGTTCGTAATCCGGAATATAAAAGTGAGCATCCGTTTCTTAAAAAAGAAATGGGAATTGATACAATCGTAAATCCGGAACGTCTTGCGGCAGGTGAAGTGAGCCGTATGCTCCGATATCCGGAGGGCGTTCGTGTTGAGCAGTTTGGTCATGGAGATGTTCGCGTAGCATCTGTTCCGGTAAAACCGGGCAGCATTCTTGTTGATGTTCCGCTTGCCAAGCTTCGTGAGGTAGTAGATGTGCAGGTTTTGGTTTGTGCAATCGAACGAAAGGATAAGGCTGTTGTTCCAAAGGGCGATGCCGTATTAAAGGAAGGCGACAAGCTTACGGTTCTTGCCATTGGAGATGCCATGCACGAATTTGTTGAAAAGATTGGCTTGGTGGAAAAGACAATTAAGAAAGTATTAGTCATCGGCGGAAGCCGTATCGGCAGATATCTTTTGGAAGAAATGCAGGAAAAGGGAATTTCGGTAAAACTGATGGAGTGTAACCAGGAAAAATGTCAGATGCTTCTTTCAAAATATCCGAAGGCACATATTGTTTGTGGCAATGCGCTTGAAACTGAGGTTTTGAAAAAAGAACTTGTCGGCATGGATGCCTGTGTGACAACAACCGGTAACGATGATGAAAATTTGATTATTTCCATGTTTGCGAAATCCTTTGGCATTGACCGAATCTCAGCAGAAATCGACAATAACAATTACGCAAAGATGATTCGTGACAGTGGTATGAGTCACATTTTCTCAACACAGGATGTTAGTATTGCCGGTGTTCTTCGTAACGCACGTGTACTCTCCCGTGATACAAAAGAAATGGAAATCAGTTCATCCATTAAATGGCTTTACACCTTCCATGAAGGTCGTATTGAGGCGGCAGAGTTCCAAATTGACAAAGCATTTAAAAACTGCGGAAAGCAGCTTATGGATCCGAGCTTTAAGCTGAGGAACAATGTGCTTATTGCTACAATTAGCCGTGATAATGAGGTTATGCTTGCAACCGGTTCTTCTACAATCGAAAACGGAGACCGAATTATTGTTGTGTCGGCAGATAAGCATCTTGTTGATGCAGTTGAAATCCTGGCATAGCCTTTATGAAATTGCGGCAGGACAGAGATTTGGACTGTCAGAAAAAGAAAAAATTGGATGATTAGCCAAAGAAAAGGAGTAGCGTATGGAACATGCATTAGTTGTTTTTTTGTTTATATTATTCCTAGTCATTATCATTAGTATTGTAAATGAAAAGGTGTTTAAAATTCCAAATGACATCGCACTTGTATTGTTTGCATTTGTATTGAGTGTGATTTTCAAAATATTATCAGAGACCGGACTTGTTGATTGGTCGGATACGGTTGTCGGCAATTTACAAAGCTTTGACTTCGAGGGCTTTCTGATGGACGGTATTCTTTGCTTCATGCTGTTTGCAGGTGCGAGTGGCGTCAACTTCAACCGATTTGTGAAAAATATCAAGTCAATCAGCTTGTTAGCACTTCTTACGACGGTGCTTTCCTCGTTTTTGTATGGTGGTTTGTTTTATCTTGCAAACCTTGCGCTAGGACTTGATTTTTCGATTTGGGTATGTATTTTACTTGGCTGTATTGTTTCACCAACAGACCCGATTGCGGCAACCTCTATATTAAAAAAGGCAGGTCTTTCGAAGAATGTTTCAACCGTTATTGAGGGCGAGTCGTTGTTTAACGACGGTACCGGCGTTGCAGCATTTGTATGTATCAAGAATATTGTAAATGACACATCAGACCTCAGCTTTCCGGTTCTTATGGCAAAGGAGCTTCTCGGTGCGATTGCGATTGCACTTGCAATTTCCTTCGTCATGTTCTCATTGCTCAAGTGCACAAACAATCCGATGTTACATATTTTTATCAGTATGTTTGACGTTATGGCAGCTTATATCGTTTGTGAACATCTCGGATGCTCCGGTGTTATTGCTTCCGTTGTCTGTGGTATTTATTTCTCGAAGGCAATGGCGGGCAAAGAAGAATGGCGCAAGGCGGTTGATCCCAAAGACTGGTATGAAGACTTCTGGCATATCGCAGATACGCTTTGCAACAGCATTTTATTCATCTTAATCGGTGTGGCGCTTTTGAACATGCCAAATCACAAGTACTTAATACCACTTATTCTAATTGCAATTATCGGTAACTTTATAGCGAGATTTATCGGTGTATTTGTATCGACATTAATTACAGGAAAACACAAAATACCAAACCGTTACAGTCCTGTCGAATTTACAACACTTATGACCTGGAGCGCACTTAAGGGTGGACTTTCCCTTGCACTTGCGATTAGTACGGAAGCATTTTTGCCGGAAGACATTTTCCACGTTGTACTCATCATTACGTATGTAACAATGTTCTTCACGATTGTAATTCAAGGTCTCACTACGAAGAAAATATTTGCTGTTGTTGAGAAGATGAAGGCGAAGAGGATTGTGGAATAAACATGAAAAGGTACTTTGTGATGTGCTTTTTTGGTCGCTCATCCTAAAAAACTGGTCGTTCGTCAGAAAAAAACAAATTTGGTTTTATTATGTTAATATGGAACAGTAAAATGTATTCAAAATAAAAGCTAAATATATCAGAAATGATAGAATATCTACGTGATAATGATTATATTTGCTCTTTGTAAATTATAGGGGGGATTATTTGAAGAAAAAAGTATATTTGTTTGGTATTGTCATAATAATAGGAATAGCTATTATTTGCATTGGATTTGTAATAAGGAATAAGTTGATGGATTATGGTGAATTTGTTGATAAGAAATGTGGCTTTGAAATAAGCCGATTTTTAGAGTATGACAAAGGTACTGTTGGTTTTTCAGAATCACACTTTTGCCTGCAATTTAAAGTAAAACAAGGCTGTGAAGCAGAATTAGAGAGTGTGTTAAATAGTAAGTATTCTGATATGATAAGCATGGATGATACTGTGCGAATCGATAATACCTCTATGTCGAAATTGATAAAAACCGGTACAAAACGACACATATATGTGTTTTTTAGATCCGGAAAGGGTAAAAAAACGGTAGAAATCAATATTTGTATTGTAGACATCGATGGTCAGCAATTTGCTTTCTTTTACACAGTATAAACTAAATTATGTGGGTTAGGCGGATATCATTACTTACGTGAATAAAGATACCACGCAAGCATGTAAGCAGTAATTGGCGATGACTTTGGAAGAACCTTGATGTGAAGTTCTTCATAAGCTTTGGTGCTTTCGTATGCGGTACGGTTTTCGACGCCAACAAGATACATTGGAATCTTTTTCGCGAAGGCATTTTCGCAAAAAGATTTTAGAGAGCTACCTGCGGTACAAAGTGTGCCGGAATGGTAGCTTTCTATTATTATAGCCTTGATGTTATCTGTAAGTGTCGGATAGATTTGCCCCGGCATTGCATGAAAAAACAAAACAGGAGAAGGTTCGCACAATGAAATAGATGCAAAATCAATATCCTGCGCATAATTGTCCAACGTATTGATGGCAATCAGTTCGTCTGAGGTGTATAACGTGTCACTATATGGCAAATGCGCAAATAGTTTGGTTGCCGGATACATGACGGCGGACTGTCCTTGGTTGGAATAAGAAACAAAAACTCCTGCCTCTTTTTTTTGGCAAATATATTCAACTGCTGCAGTAAAATTGGAAAGACCGTTTGCTCGTGAATTATTTAATATATAGTTACTTGATACAAGAAGAATCGGAATACTTGTGTTGGGGAAGCAAAGACCGAGAGCGGCGGCAGTATACTGTAAGGTATCGGTTCCGTGCGTTACAATGATGCCGTCGTACGATTTTTCCTGCGCAATATGATAAGCTGCTTTTTCGGATGAAAAATCTAAAGCAGAAGTTTCCGTTCGGGCACAATTTTTGATTAATATCGATTTGATACATGCCACCAACTGGTTGATATAATGTGCATCGAGGTTTTCACTTAGAATCTGATAAGGGGAGATGCTGTCAAATGAAATATTGTGCTTTTCTATAGTCTTTGAGTTCTTTTTTTCGTAGAGTGCAAGGAGTTTCTTTTTTGTCGCTTCGTTCGGTGCGAGAAACCCGTCGTTTTCGCAAGATGCAATTGTTCCGCCTGTAAAAATTACTAATATATTCATAAAAAATCCTTTCTGTATGAAAATGAATTTATTTCTTGCTTGCTTGGTATTTTATGTTTGTCTGGTATTTATTGTTT
>CALYVE010000014.1 GCA_945492935.1 uncultured Lachnospiraceae bacterium | reverse complement strand
GTTCTTAAGGAGGGCAGCAAAAAATATATAGCCGCGGGGCAGTTAGAAAGGGGATAAATATGGGAGCGACAAATATTAATAGAACAGTGCTTAATATATGCGGATGCTGCAATCTAAAATGCGCTAACTGCCTCGCGTTTATTCCTTACTACAAAGAGAAATTTATTATGACATACGAGGAGGCAAAGGAGCTTCTTGCGGCATATTTTGAGGTGGTTGATTCCGTGGAGCATTTTACTGTGACAGGCGGAGAGCCGTTGCTCAATCGAAATACGGCGAAGATATTAGAGGAAGTGAATTTGTACCGCAATCAAATTCGTGGAAGTATAGATTTTGTAACCAACGGCACAATCCTTATCAATGATGAAATACTTGATTTCTTTGAACGAAATAAGGACCATACCAAAATTGTATTGAGTCATTATGGTGATGAGCTTTCTGTCAAAATTGACGAGATAGAAAAACAGTTAAAGGAAAGAAATATTACGTACCGTATTTCAAAATTCTATGGGGATGATATGTATTTTGACGGATGGATTGATTTTTCGGATCATTCCCTAAAGTGGGATACGATCGAGAAGCGTGATGAAAACTCACGTAAATGCATTCATTCCGCCGGGAAATATTTTGTAATTAACGAAGGTTGCCTTCATCGTTGTTCGCGCTCGTATTGGCGAATGAAGAACGGAATAATACCATTCACAAAAGGAGAGTATGTTGACTTGTTAGATCCGACAACGAGTCTGGAGGAGAAACGGGCGGATTTGATGATTATGATGAACTCGGTATCAAGCACTTCTTGTGCATATTGTGTTGGTTTGGTAAATGGTGCACCACGCGTAAAGCCGGCGATTCAATTGGGGGAATGAGTATGTCAAAAAAGATTTTGGTGACGGGTCTTTGTACATTGCATTGGGGACGATTACAGTATGGCAATGTTGGTAATTATTATATTATGGAACCGATGTTTCGACTTTTGCATGAACGATTTCCGGAGCATGAAATTGCGACTACATTTCAGATGGATGATCGATTCGTAAAGCAGGAAAAAGTCACAGTTTTACCGATGGAGCTTTATTATGCATGGAAAGACGATGACGTTGCGAATGCAAAGAAGGACGTTGAAGCTGCAACAGCAGGTGTTACGGTTACAAATGAAACAGCCTATTTAGCAGCAATCAAAGATTGTGATTTGATCATTAATGTTTCCGGTGATATGTGGGGCGATAATGCGGAGCATGTGGGGCATGACCGATTTTTGGTTGATTGTCTTAAAATGAGGGCTGCACAACTGCTCGGGAAAAAGACGATTCTTTATGCAGTCACTCCGGGAGCCTTCGAGCATGTCGATAAAGCACTTGCAAAGGAAGTTTTTGAGAGCTTTGATTTGGTATTGATTCGAGAGAGGGTTTCGTTTGGGAATCTCACAAAATGGGGATTTGATATTTCGAGGGTGCATTACATACCATGTCCGTCGTATTTGTTTGAGCCAAATGTGAAGTATACTTCGGGTTGGTCGGATACAATCAACAAGAAAAAAGAGGCTGGACGTAGGGTTGTTGGATTTACCTTTGGCGGATTTAATATGCCGGTTGGACCATATGATATGTGGCCGCGAGAGGAAAGTCAATATGATACATTTAAGAAAGCCGTTTTGAAACTTGTGTGCGAACATGATGCAGATGTGGTTTTATTTTCTCACACAAATGGTTTTTTATTGCCACCGAAATTTAAATTAATTAATGGCAGGGATTTTCAGATATTAAGTCGGTTTTATGAAATCTTACTTGCAACGAATCCGGAAATCGCCGATCGTATTTTGCTGATTAACGAACCACTTCTTCCGTGTGATTTGAAACATGTGATAGGGTTGTTTGATATGCTCGTGACAGGCCGTGTACATGCGTCTGTAGCATCAACAAGTCAGTGCGTACCAACCGTGTTTGTTGAGTATGACAGACGAGTGATATACAGTGATAAAATGACCGGTTTTTCTGCGCAGGTTGGGATGGAACGTTATGTTTGTAATCCGGCTGATGAGGGTGAATTATTATCGAAAATAGAAGATTGTATTGATAATCTCGATTTTATTCGGTCAAAGCTTGGGGAGTTGGTCCCAACTGTACAGGCGAATGCACGAGAAGGCTTTAATATGATGTGGAAGGTGTATAGCGAGGGTCGGATACTGTCTTTTTTGAAAGATGTTGATGGATTATTCACGCCAACACTTTCAGCACGCGTTGATTTGAATGCATACGCAAAAAAATTAGCAACATATGCAAATACGATTTTCATAACGAATGCATGCGGTGATGAGGATGTTGCAAGCTGTTCATTCTATGCGGACAAGGAGATTGCTTATGTCTCTTCGATTGCAGTGAAACAGGAATATCATCATATGGGATATGGAATGCAACTTATGGATAAAGTGATTGAAATATGTCGTGGCAAAGGTTGTTCGTGTATTCGTCTGGAGGCATATACTGCAAACGATGCATCTGTTCGATATTACAAAAGAATGGGATTTTCGGTATTGAGGCAAAATGAGCAAATCATAGAATTTGAATATAATTTATAAATGAGGTATGGCATGAAATTAATTTTTTGCAAATGGGGCAGTATTTGCGAGGATGGCATGTCAAACGGCTTACGGGAGCTTGGACATGAAATCGTTTGGTTCACAGAAAAATGTACCCATAAGGATTTAGATGTAAACTACATAAAAGCGTTGTCCGCATTTCTGACGAAAGAAAAAGAGGTTGACTTTGTATTTTCGGTAAACTTTATTCCTATCATCGCGAAGGTTTGCACGATTCATAAGATTATGTACCTTTCTTATACGGTGGATAGTCCATGTATGACCTTATATTCAAAGTCATTAAGCGGCCCATATGTCAAGGCATTTGTGTTTGATTATGCATTGTATACACAGTTTTCGGCTTACGCGCCGGACAATGTTTTTTATTTATCGCTTGGTGCAGATATGCCGTTTTATGAGACGGTTCACTCGACGGAGGCGGATCACAAAAAGTTTGATTGTGACGTTTCGTTCATTGGTAGCTACCACACGGAGATGTGTGCATATGATGCGCTTGCAAAGAAGCTTCCGGAATATATGCAGGGCTATGTTGAGGGTATTATCGAGGCACAGGTTCAGGTGCATGGATATAATTTTATTGCCGACTCCATTACGGATGAATGGGCGGAACAATTTCGCAAATACACGGGCTATGAAATAATGCCGGATTACATAGATGACCCGCGTATGCTCATCGCGGATCAATTTATCGGTTACAAATGCACACAAAAGGATCGAATCAAGACGTTAAATGCAATATGTGAAAGATTCAAGATGGATCTTTATACAACAGAGGATAAGAACCTTGTTCCAAAGGCAAACTTCCGCGGAATCGCAGATTCTCGCACGATGATGCCGAAGATTTTTCAATGCAGCAAAATAAATCTGAACATGACTGCAAAAACAATCCGAACAGGACTTGCACAGCGAATATTTGACGTTATGGCAGTTGGCGGTTTTCTGATTTCAAATTATCAGGCGGAAATCCCGGAATATTTTGTCCCGGGAGAAGATATCGTTCTTTATGAGAGTATTCCTGACCTGCTTGATAAGATTGCATATTATCTTTCTCATGAGGAGGAGCGTCTTTTGATTGCCCGAAACGGACAGGAAAAGGTTCGCAAATTTCATTCCTATAAAACAAAACTCGAACAGCTTTTGCAAATGAGTGGTTTTTAGACAACAATCCGGTTGAACATTCAATCGGATTTTTTGTTGTATACCGCGGCCTTGTGGCGCGGGGCCCTGCCGGCAGTGCAATCAAAAGAATTGCAGATAAAGCAATTCTTTCTGATTTACCGCGACCTTGTGTCACGGAGTTCTACCGGAAGTGCGATACTTTCTTAATTTGCATTTGTGTATTTTTCAAAAGGATTTGTTGAAAAATATGTATAATTCGTATATAATAAACAATGTATGTCAATAAGAATGGGAGAATGTTTGCATGAAGAAGAATAACCATCAGGTTATGCGTATGATTTTTCTGATTTCGCAGATTGGAATCACGATGTTAACGACGATTTTTTTATGCATGGGAATCGGTTATCTGATTGATCATACCTTTCATACGAATCTTATGGTATGGTTCATAGTTCTCGGTGTTTTTGCTGGGTTCAAGTCGGCATACATGTTAATCAAAAGGTTTATAGGACGGGAAGATGAATAGTCGTGAATTGCTCAAGCAATTATATATCGGAATCGGGGTGACTGTTGCCGTGTTTGCGGTGGTCGGCGCGTTTTTTATGAGACCGATTTGGATATATGAACCGGCACTTGTTGTCGGTGGCGGTGCCGCCTGTTTTTTGATGTATCATACCTATGATTGTCTGGACCGTGCGCTTGATATGCCGGTCAAAGGAGCAAGAACGTTTATCACGCTTCGTGTGCTGTTTCGTCTTGTGCTTCGGGCAGGACTTTTGATTGCCGGTATATTGATTGACTGGAGTGCATTTGTCGGTGTTGCAATCGGGCTTTTGTCAATCAAAATTTCCGCTTTTATGAATCCTCTCATTAAAAGATACAGAATTAAGGCCGGCATTATTCCGCCGGATCCGCCGGCAACTGCGTTTCCGATTGAAGATTCGGAAGAACAGGAGGATGAGATTGAACGGGAAATCGAGCGGGATTTCTAACGACACGGAAGGATTCATAAATTGGCAAAGCACAAACTGCTTTGCAGATTGTAAATGTTTGACAGAGTGAACGACACTCTTGATATAAAAAAATACTAAGTAAAGGAGGGTGAGCATATGGCAGGTAGTGTAGCCATCGGAGTTAGTTTAGCTCAGAAAGATGTTGATTTCTATATTCACGAGCTTTATGAGATTAATTTCTTTGGCGCAAAGGTGTATATCACCACAACGCATGTATGCACGCTCATTATCTTTATCACGATAATAGCTCTTGCGATTGCAGCAAGGAGAAGTGTATTAAAGAAAAGAGATGTGCCAAGCAAATTTGCTACAGGCGTGGAGCTTGCAATAAGTACTTTGGACAGCTTCGTTCACGGTGCGATGGGCAAAGCCGGCAAAAAATATATCAATTATATTGGTACGTTGTTCCTGTTTGTTATTTTTTCGAACATTTCAGGTTTGTTCGGTTTGCGACCACCGACAGCTGATTATGGTACAACCCTTTGTATTGCACTCGTATCATTTGTTATGATACAGTATGCAGCGATTCGCTATCAGAAATGGGGAGCGTTCAAATCATTGTTTGAGCCGATTTTTCTGTTCTTCCCAATCAACGTAATCAGCGAATTCGCAACACCGATATCGTTATCCTTGCGTTTGTTTGGTAACGTAATGGCGGGTACTGTAATGATGGCTTTATATTATGGCATGCTTCCAATCTTCTTCAAGTTTGGTATTCCGTCAGCACTTCATGTGTATTTTGACTTGTTCTCAGGAGCAATTCAGGCATACGTATTCTGTATGTTGACAATGACATTTGTTGCTGACAAGCGAAACGTTGAAGGTTAATGTTGTAAATTTTATATTATATGAAAAACGGAGGAATTTAAAATGAATGAAGTTCATGTAGAAGGATTAGTAAGTGCGTGTTCTGCAATTGGTGCAGGAATTGCGGTATGTTCAGGTATCGGACCTGGTATCGGTCAGGGAATCGCAGCAGGTTATGGTGCTTCAGCGGTAGGACGTAACCCGGGCGCTAAGGGTGACATCATGTCAACAATGCTTCTCGGTCAGGCAGTTGCAGAGACAACAGGTCTTTATGGTCTTGTTGTTGCTCTTTTGCTCATGTTCGTAAAGCCTTTTGGCAAGTAAAAAGGAGGACTTACGGTGATAGGTACCTTTCGTACATTGATCAGATTCGCTGCTGATACAGCGACTGTCGAGAGCGAGTCGACAGGCAGAATTTTCGGCCTGGATGCACAGCTTCTTTTCGATATTCTGATTCAGGGTATTGCGGTATTCTTATTGTTCATGTTCCTGTCTTATGTTTTGATTAAGCCGGTACGCAAAGTACTGGACGAGCGACAGGCAAAAATTCAGAACGATATTGCAAGCGCTGCTAAGGATAGAGAAGATGCTTCAAAGCTCAAGGCAGAATATGAGGAGAAAATCAAAAATGCCGATACAGAGGTAGGTGAGATTCTCGCCGCTGCCCGTAAGAAGGCGGTCAAAAATGAAGAAGCGATTATCGCAGATGCAAAGGAAGAGGCTTCTCGTATTATTTCAAGAGCCAACACAGAGGCGGATCTTGAGAAGAATCGTGTAAAGGATGAAGTGAAGCAGGAAATTATCGGCGTGGCGACGGCGATGGCGGGTAAATTCGTTTCCGGTTCCTTGGATGATGAGAAGCAGGCACAGCTCATAGATGAGACCTTAAAGGAAATGGGTGATGATACATGGCTAAACAAGTAGATATAACCTATGGAAATGCGCTCTTTGAGCTTGCTGTTGAGGAGAACAAGGTAGATGTGCTTCTTGATGAGGCAAAGGCTCTTTTGGACATTTTTGCCAAGTCTCCGGATTTTATTAAACTGCTTGATCATCCACAGATGAGCAAGCAAGAAAAAAAAGCAGTCGTTCAGACAACATTTGGCGGACGTTTATCAACCGAGATGGAAGGCCTTATCGCAATGGTTGTAGAAAAGGGACATAGCAGCAAGCTTTCGTCTGTTCTTTCCTACTTTATCAAGTGCGTTAAGAAGTACAAAAATATCGGTGTTGCAAGTGTTACCAGTGCGGTTGCATTATCTGCTGCGCAAAAGGCAGCAATAGAAAACAGATTGATTGAAACAACCGGTTATGAAAAGATGGAAATGTCTTATCAGGAGGATCCATCTTTGATTGGCGGTTTGGTCATCAGAATAGAAGACAGAGTTGTTGACAGCAGTATCAAGACGAAGCTTGAGAAGCTCTCAAAAACTTTGGTTAACGCTTAACAAGAAAGAAGGTGTTCGTTGTCCATGAATTTAAAACCGGAAGAGATTAGCTCCGTTATCAAAGAGCAAATCAAAAACTATCAGACGAAATTAGAGACATCGGATGTGGGAACGGTTATCCAGGTAGCCGACGGTATCGCACGTATTCATGGTCTTGAAAATGCTATGCAGGGCGAACTTCTTGAATTCCCGGGTGAAGTATTCGGTATGGTGCTGAACCTTGAGGAGGACAATGTTGGTGCCGTTTTACTCGGTGATTCAAAGAATATCAACGAGGGTGACATAGTGAAAACTACAGGTCGAGTTGTAGAGGTTCCTGTAGGTGACGCGATGTTAGGTCGTGTCGTTAATGCTTTGGGACAGCCTATTGATGGCAAAGGCCCAATCGAGACAACAAAAACAAGACAGATTGAGAGAGTAGCGTCAGGTGTTATCTCCCGTAAATCTGTAGATACACCACTTCAGACAGGTATCAAGGCGATTGACGCCATGGTTCCAATCGGTCGTGGACAAAGAGAGCTGATTATCGGTGACAGACAGACCGGTAAGACAGCGATTGCCGTTGACACGATTATCAACCAGAAGGGTCAGGGTGTAAACTGTATTTATGTTGCTATCGGTCAGAAGGCTTCAACCGTTGCAAACATTGTAAAAACATTAACAGAATATGGTGCCATGGAGTATACAACAATCGTTGCTTCGACAGCCAGTGAGCTTGCACCATTACAGTATATTGCACCATACGCGGGATGTGCGATTGGTGAAGAATGGATGGAGGAAGGCAAGGACGTACTTGTAGTGTATGATGATTTGAGTAAGCATGCGACTGCATATCGTACACTGTCATTGCTTCTTCGAAGACCACCTGGACGTGAGGCATATCCGGGTGATGTATTCTACTTACATTCAAGACTTTTGGAGCGTGCAGCAAAGTTATCAGACGAGCTCGGAGGAGGTTCTTTAACAGCACTTCCGATTATCGAGACTCAGGCCGGTGACGTATCTGCATATATTCCTACGAATGTTATCTCTATCACAGATGGACAGATTTATCTTGAGACAGAGATGTTTAATTCAGGCTTCCGTCCGGCCGTAAACGCAGGTTTGTCTGTATCACGAGTTGGAGGTGCCGCACAGATTAATGCTATGAAGAAGCTTGCTTCTCCGATTCGTGTGGAGCTTGCCCAGTATAGAGAGCTTGCTGCATTCTCTCAGTTTGGATCTGAACTTGATGACGATACAAAAGAGAAGCTTGCACAAGGTGAGAGAATTAAGGAAATGCTTAAGCAACCGCAGTATAAGCCGATGCCGGTTGAAAAGCAGGTTGTAATTATCTATGCTGCAACGCGTAAGTATCTTCTTGATATTCCGGTAGATCGTGTTCTTGAATTTGAGAGCGGATTATTCGAGTATGTTTCAACAAAATATCCTGAAATCTTTGAGGGTATTCGTACAGAGAAGAAGCTTACAGAAGAAATCGAGAAGACATTAGTGCAGGCGATTACAGAGTTTAAAGAAACATTTTAGTCATGGAAAAATGTTTATTCGGTGAGGTGATATAACTTGGCATCCATGAGAGACATTAAGCGACGCAAGGAAAGCGTCCAAAGCACTCAGCAGATTACAAAAGCGATGAAGCTTGTTGCAACTGTTAAATTACAGAAGGCAAGAAGTAAGGCTGAAAGCAACAAACCATATTTTAATATGCTCTATGATACCATATGTTCTATCCTTGCTAAGACAAAGAATGTTGAGCATCGTTACCTGCGCGACAACGATTGCGAAAAGAAAGCCGTAATTGTTATTACATCAAACAGAGGTCTGGCAGGCGGCTACAACAATAATATTGTAAAGCTCGTTGCAAATTCCGGATTCGAACCGGATAAGACAAATATCTATGCAATCGGCAAGAAGGGGATTGAAGGCCTTGTTCGCAAAGGCTATTCCATTACAGACGACCGGTCAGAGGTTGTCAATGAGCCGATTTTTGCAGATGCAATTTCACTCACAAAGGAGCTTCTGACGCAGTTTTCGAAAGGTGAAATTGGCGAGATTTATATTGCATATACAAACTTCAAAAACACGGTAACTCAAGAGCCGAAGCTTGTAAAGCTGCTTCCGCTTAGCGAGGAAGATTTTGATACGGAAGCTGTGGACAACAAGACATTTATGAATTTTGAGCCATCGGAAGAGGAAGTTTTGGATAAGGTCATTCCAAAGTATATGTCAAATATTATTTTTGGTGCATTGCTCGAGGCGGTTGCCAGTGAAAACGGCGCTCGCATGCAGGCGATGGATTCTGCGACAAGCAATGCAGAAGACATGATTGATTCTCTGTCTCTTAAGTACAACCGTGCAAGACAGAGTGCAATTACTCAGGAGTTAACTGAGATTATAGCAGGTGCAGATGCAATCAGCTGATGATGGCGAGGATTAAGCAAGAAATATAAGGAGATTTAAGCAAAATGGCAGATACAAATGTAGGAAAAGTCACCCAGATTGTTGGTGCCGTTATCGATGCAAAGTTTGCTGCCGGCAAACTTCCGGAGATTTACGATGCAATAACAATCAAGACAAACAGCGGTGATACACTGTACGCCGAGGTTGCACAACATCTTGGTGATGATACAGTTCGATGTATAGCGATGGGTCCTACGGATGGTCTTGTAAGAGGAATGGAAGCTGTTGGTACAGGTGCTCCGATTACAATTCCTGTAGGTGAAGAAACGCTTGGACGTATGTTCAACGTTCTTGGTCAGCCTATCGATAATAAGCCTGCTCCGGAAGTAGAAACATACCTTCCGATTCACAGGAAGGCACCGGAGTTTAAAGAACAGGCTACGGATACCGAGATTCTTGAGACAGGTATCAAGGTTGTTGATTTGCTTTGCCCATACCAGAAAGGCGGAAAGATCGGTCTGTTTGGCGGTGCCGGTGTTGGTAAGACAGTTCTGATTCAGGAATTGATTACAAATATCGCAACGGAACATGGCGGATATTCCGTATTTACCGGTGTTGGTGAGCGTACAAGAGAAGGAAATGACTTGTATTATGAAATGATCGAGTCCGGTGTTATCAATAAGACAACGATGGTATTTGGTCAGATGAATGAGCCACCTGGAGCAAGAATGAGAGTCGGTCTTACCGGACTTACGATGGCGGAATATTTCCGTGATAAAATCGGAAAAGACGTGTTGCTCTTTATTGATAATATTTTCCGTTTTACACAGGCTGGTTCGGAGGTTTCGGCGTTGCTTGGCCGTGTACCGTCCGCCGTTGGTTACCAGCCAACCTTACAGACAGAGATGGGTGCGCTGCAGGAGCGTATCACATCGACAAAGAATGGTTCTATCACATCTGTTCAGGCCGTTTACGTACCTGCGGATGACTTGACGGATCCGGCTCCGGCAACAACATTTGCCCACCTGGATGCGACAACCGTATTATCGCGTTCTATCGTAGAGCTTGGTATTTATCCGGCGGTTGATCCGTTGGAGTCGACATCTCGTATTTTGGATCCGCGTGTTGTTGGTGAAGAGCATTATAAGGTTGCACGTGGTGTGCAGGAGATTCTTCAGAAATACAAGGAATTGCAGGATATTATTGCAATTCTTGGTATGGATGAGCTTTCAGAGGAAGACAAGGTTGTTGTTGCAAGAGCACGTAAGGTTCAGAAGTTCCTTTCTCAGCCGTTCCATGTAGCAGAACAATTTACGGGTCTTCCGGGTAAATATGTTCCATTGTCAGAGACAATCCAGAGCTTTAAGGAAATTCTTGAAGGTAAGCATGATGATATACCTGAGAGTTATTTCTTGAATGCCGGCGGTATTGAGGACGTACTTGCAAAGTGTAAGTAACAGGGAGGAGTCACATGGCAGATAATACAATGATGGTTAAGATTATTGCGCCGGACCGCGTGTTCTTTGAGGGCGAATTGTCTTTTCTTGAATTTAATACAATTGAGGGTATTATCGGTGTATATCCAAGACATATCCCAATGACAGTCGTGATTGCGCCCGGCGTATTAAAGATGGTCAATGCTGAAGGAACAAAAGAAGCAGCGTTACATTCCGGCTTTGCAGAAATTTTAGGTGATTCAATTACGATTCTTGCAGAGAGTATTGAGTGGCCGGACGAGATTGATGCACATCGTGCACAGGAAGCCAAAATTCGTGCGGAACGAAGAATTGGTGACAGCAGTCAGGATGAAAACCGCGCGGAGCTTGCATTAAAGCGTGCAATGTTACGTTTGCAAATGACAAAGAAATAATAAATACGTTACCATTCGAGGTCTGAAGGTTTCGAATGGTAACGTTTTTTTGGAGTGAATTATGAAAAAAGATTATTTAATGGGAAATGGAGTAATCGCCCTTGGCGCAATGGCTGCCAGAGTAAATCTTGTATCGGGTTATCCGGGAACTCCGTCATCAGAAATAATAGAAACAATTGCGAAGTATCCGCATGAAGGGGTACATCTTGAGTGGTCTGTCAATGAGAAGGCCGCTATGGAGGTTGCGGCAGCAGCTGCATACAGCGGCGCAAGAAGTATGGTTACAATGAAGCAGGTTGGTCTTAATGTTGCTTCCGATCCGTTTATGTCACTTGCATATGTTGGCGTAAAAGGCGGAATGGTTGTTGTGTCAGCAGACGATCCCGGTCCGATTTCGTCACAGACAGAGCAGGATACAAGACGATTTGCAGAATTTGCCCGCGTGCCTGTCTTTGATCCTTCTTCGCCGGAGGAAGCGTTTGAGATGATTCAGGATGCATTTTTATATTCCGAGAAATACAGTACGCCGGTTATTTTCAGACCAACGACCAGAGTTTGTCATGCATATGCTTCCGTAGAGATACCGGATGCATTTGAGACGAAGCAATATGAGAGCTTTGTAAAGGATTCAAAAAAATGGGTTATTTTTCCGAAGTTATCATATGTAAATCATGCAATGATAGAAAAGCGAAATGTGGAAATAGGAGAAGATTTCTCTACATATAAATACAATACGGTTAGCGGTACATCCAAAAAGGCGATTGCTGCCGGTGGTGTAAGCTATGCGTATGCGAAGGAATTTTTAAAGGATTATCCGGATGTTCGTTTGATTAAGGTTGCAACGCCTTATCCGTTTCCGGAAAAGTTTATGTTAAAGGCATTAGAAGGCGTGGAGGAGGTTCTTTGTTATGAAGAATTGAGTCCGTTCCTTGAAGAAAATATATGGAAGCTTGCAGGAAAATATCATCTTGATATTGCGGTTTCCGGCAAGCTTAATGGAGTGGTACCTGCAAGTGGAGAGAATGATGCGAATCAGGCAAAAGCAATTATTGGATGCTTTTTGGGACTTGCAAAGGAAACTGACACCATTGACACGGAAGATACTCCGACGTTGCCTGTAAGACCTCCGGTTCTTTGTGCAGGTTGTCCTCACAGAGCATCCTTCTATTCTGTTAAGCAGGCGATGAAGGGGAAAAAAGCATACTATTGCGGAGATATTGGCTGCTACACGTTGGGAAATGCAATGCCGCTTGATATGGTTGATACATGTCTTTGTATGGGGGCAGGGGTCACAATGGCACAGGGCTTCCATTGGGTAGATCCGGATGGAACAACATTTGCATTTATCGGAGATTCAACGTTCTTTGCATCGGGAATCACAGGCGTTGTTAATGCTGTTTATAACGATGCAGACATGATTTTGTGTGTACTTGACAACTCAACAACTGCAATGACAGGCCATCAGCCGCATCCCGGTACCGGATTAAACATGATGGGGAATATTGTTGACAAGGTCAGCATTGTCAAAATATTAGAAGGTATTGGTCTCAAAAAAATTATTACGGTAGACCCGCTTGATCTTGCCGCATCAGTTAAGGCAGTACAGGAATGTGCAGCAATAAAGGGCGTGAAGGCT
>CALYVE010000013.1 GCA_945492935.1 uncultured Lachnospiraceae bacterium | reverse complement strand
AAATAAAATCGTATGTAATAATACAATGTAAAGTAAAAGCCTCAAAATATTGTTTTTGATGGAAAT
Source organism: uncultured Lachnospiraceae bacterium (assembly GCA_945492935.1). Classification (GTDB taxonomy): domain Bacteria; phylum Bacillota; class Clostridia; order Lachnospirales; family Lachnospiraceae; genus Coprococcus_C. The sequence continues at coordinate 12,985 of CALYVE010000013.1, read as the reverse complement.
ATGTCTTTACCTTATTAGTTAGATAATCTTTTAATAAATCTGTTTTATCATAATAAGGTAAGAAATAAGCATCGGATAATTCGTCAGTTAGTTTATCAAGGCTAACTGATTCAAGTGCAACTTTCCTAGAAGAATCGTTATCCATAATCTGACTTGTCTTATAGTCAATGCTTTCACCTGTCTTATAGTCACGAATGAAATCTGATTTTCCCTCTACCATAGGTGTATATGTATATGTTGTAGATTTCACGGTTGCTGTAGCATCTACGTCCGACTGTACATTCTTTGCTTTCTCTGTACCATATCTTGAAAATTCTACGAAAGCACGACCTGCAATATACATATTCTTAGCATGGCTGAAATCTAAAGAAGCATTCTGACCATTAATCGCAATGGAACTACTGTTAAAGTGTCCTCGATTATAAACGTCACCTTCCGCATCTACATACTGGAATACTGTCTTATAGGAAATTTTCTCATCCTTAACTGTTACCTTCGAATCTTCAACAGTATCAATGAATTCTCTTGTATCCTTGGAAGTACCATCACCAAATCCATAATATGAACCGGAAATAGTAAGTGATGAACCATTCGCATCCAATTGTGTATCATCCTTTACAAACAAATCGGCTCTAAAGATAGCTGATGCTCCATTTGTTTTGTTATCCGCTGATGAATTATCTTTCGCACTGTTTCCACCAAGCACAATATCATCAACCCAAACCTGCGGAGTTACATCTGAATCACCTCTGCCATATACAGCCAAATCCGACTGGTTCATAACAGCAAGAGAACCCGGAATGATAATTGTGTTTGCCTGGATTGATACATTCGTTCCGTCAATGTAAAGTCCGGAATAACGACTATGATCATTTTCACCATCATACGGTGCCTTTATCGGCAATTCACTACCTTGTGTATATTTTGGATTTAATGTCAAATCATTAACATATCCGTTCAACAAGTCATTTGCTTTTTTACTTGTTGTGTTCGAAAATTCATATTCAAATGTTTTATATTTTGTTTCACCATTTTCTGAATATGCATAATTGCCGCTTACAACATTATATTTCTTATTACCATCTTCATCCGTAACGGTCGCATCATATTTGATTCCTGTACTACCGGTTTCTTCAAAATCTTCATCATCTGATCCCGGAGTTTTGCTGATGCTCTTATGATAGCTCTTGTTATAATAATCTGAAGCTGCATAAATATTACCTGCAATCGAAAGGCCGGATTTGTCCGGACCTCTTCTGATTTCTACACCCATGTCTGCAACCATCGCATATTCAAAAATTGCAGAATAATCCGTATCAATCGTATTGAACGAAACTGTAAAGTCAGGCTCGCTGATTACAATATCAGCTGAAATTGTCTGCGTATAATCACCGGAAGCATTTGTACCATATGTATGATTACGTGTTACAGTAACATCCTTTAAAATGATGGAATCTTTATTTCGAATGATACTAAGCTTACTTTGATCAACTAAAATGTTAGGATCTGTGACATAACTTTGCAATACAATTGCAAGATCAGAAGCCCCACGCTTAAAATAATCACTCTTCATTACTCGATTCATGAATTCCTGCTTGAACATTATATTAGCTTCGTCGTCACTGATTGTACGATAAGTACCAAGGTCCGTATCAAAACGAACCATGTTCTCAATCGTGTAGCTATATGCAGACTTCATCTCTTCAATTGTCTGCATGCCGACACCGGTATAAATCTCCTGCATCGCCTGCTCTACATAATAGAAGTTATCCTTAGCATTTAACTCCTGACGCTTTAAAGTATATGCAGCACCGGCTGCAGTAAGTAATGAACCGACAATAATACCAATGAACGCCAATGCAACAATTACCATAACGATACTGGAGCCTTGATTATTTAGTTTTCTTTTTAGCTTTTTAATTACTTTCAACTAATTCTCCCCCTTTGCTCCATTTAATACAATCGTATTTGTTGTATTGTCTACCTCTGTCATGTGAACAGATACCGTATAATATCTGTCTTCATGATTTTCTTCCTCCGAAACGCTCTTGAAATATTCTTCCGGATAAGCTTCCACACCTATCGGATTTCCGTTCACCTTAAAATAGTTGGAATAATCTTTTGTATTGCAACACACAAACTGCTTCTCACCCGAAGCTGCCTCGGTGTCATTTTCTGCAAGATCCTTCGCATCCATATTTGTATAAAGATTAACAGGCTTTGAAGTTGATGTCTTGTTAATATGAATACAAACCTTTGACTTATCTTTGAATTTCGCAGATGATTCATAATCATCCGGATAATTCTCTGTATAATAAATCTGCTGACGTGCAATAATCTTCTGCTTTATAGCATTCTTTTCTTCGATTGTATACAAGCTGTCTGCGAGAAGCGCTTTCTCGTCTTTTGTCGCATAACAATCATAATACTCATCATCCGAGAAGTCTGTTGACTCCGCATTCATGTATTTATGAGCGTAATCCCATCTAGGCTTGAATACATAAAGCTTTACATCTTCCACATCACTGTCTACCAAAATGTAATCATCGGATGCATATTCTACATATCCGCTTGCACCGTTCGCTGACGCAATAACCATCGGCTGATACTCAACATAGATAAATGGTACAGACGCCTCCGGATCACTTGGATTATAGTAGAACTTCTGACTATATGCATTGTATGTATGCTGATCCGTCGTCGATGCTGTTGCAGAGCCTTCCGGATGAACAAAAACACATTCATAAACAACATCAACGGATACCTGATAATAATTCTTATATTTTACATCACTACCATCTTCAACATCTTTGACAGTAACCTTCAGCATCTTCTTTAAGCCTGTGATGTATTTGTCGTTGATATACTTCGGATTAACCATCTCAACTTCCCAGGCTTTCTCATTTGTCTCACGCAAATCATCCATGGCACTTGCGTAAATATCTGCCAACGCCTGGTCGTCAAAGTCTGTTGCAAATCCTGAAACAAGTGCAACACCTTCACTATCCAAACTGTGAACATTACCCGCATTGATCAGGTTTGGATTGTCAATCTTACTGGTTGCCTGTACACAGACAATACCTCTTACAAACTCATTTGCGTCATCATATAATACAAGACTGCCTTCATTTGTACGTGTGAAGTATGAATTTACACCATCGATACTAACATCCGGTGTAGATAAAGTTTCAGGCAAATCATAAGCGATTCTCAAATTTGTCTTCGCTCCGTTATATTCAATTTCTGCAGCCTTTATACACGTTGATAAATCATCCATATATACGGTACGTGTATATTCTGTCTGTTTACTGCCGATTTTTGCTGTTTCAAGATCAAACTTTTGAACCTGATACGGGATGGTCTCGCCCGAATCTACAACACCAACTGCAGGGTCGTAGATATAAATCTTGCAGGCCATGGCATCCTTCATTTCAATCAGTTCATAGTTTGTTCTTTTGACATCCTCACCTGCTCCAGTCATCTTCAGGGTATTCATGCTTGTATCCTTGAAATACTCCAAAACATACTGTGCATTTTCGTTAACTTTCTGCATTTCCTTGGAACGACGGTTCAAACGCATCGTTCCGGAAAATTGCGAAATAATTGGTATCAACAGTAAAGACAATATGGCGATGGCTATAACGATTTCAATTAAACTGAAACCTTTGTTCTTGTTGTTTTTTGCCATAAAACCAATCCTCTCTTAATATACCTTTACAGTACCTGTCTTGCTTCCCATCTTGAATCTTGGTGATGTTGCATCATCGTCATCAACCTTTACAAATACAGAGCGATCTGTTTTGTTGTTGATATTAAGCTTTGCTACATTCTTATCATCTGCATCTGTACGTTTTGAAGATGCTACATAAATTTTAACATCATTACCTGTTAATTCTACAGTGTAGTTCTTATCGTCAATCGAATAGGTTGCATAATTCTTGCCATCCTCAGCAAAAATATCAAGATTAATTGATACTTCACCCTGTGAATTGCTTGATACGTTTGTAGAATCATTGCCTGCAGCAACAACTACACCATCAGCAGAATCGTTATTTGCGCTGCTTAATACAATCTTGATATCGTTAGTAGTCTTGATAACTGCACCATTGTCTGCATCATATGCAAAGTTTGTATTTGTTGCAGCACCCTCGCCACCGATAAACAAGTTGTCAACACCAAGCTCTACGTCGAGATCAAGTGTATCCGGTGTACGACCCTCGCCAAATACACAATACTGATTCATATTGATACTACCTGTTGCAACATCGTTTTCAGCATCATATGAGATATTGATAGAAGCAATATTCATACGATACTTGTAGTTCATGATATATTCCATAAACTGCTTCACATTCTCATAATTTCCGGTATATGTAATCGGAACTGAACGCTGATAGCACTGGTAACTGCTGTCTACGCCACCGAGTGTATAAAATTCAGACGGAACAGGCATACTTGCATTACCAATTAAGAATTCCTGATTGAAATTATCTTCAATACCCTTGATGAACATTACTGTCAATTCGTTATCAAGAGTAGCCGGGAAATCCTTAACAACTTCATTGAAATCCGCATAATACTGCTCTGTCATCTCGATGTATTCATCTCTGTGCTTATTTTTTTCCTGCAAATCGGCGAGCTTAACCTCTAAAGATTCGGTCTCTGATTTTGCAGAATCCGTTGCTTCTTTGTTTGGCTTATATACATATAAATATGTACCACCGGCAATAACCAAGCACAATAAAACAATAATAACTTTAATATTTGATTTACTCATGTCTGCACCCTCCTTCGCTTACTCTGCTTCTGTTGTCTCTTCTGCATCTGAAGTTTCTGCATCTGAAGCTTCTGCATCCGCATCACCTTCGATACCTTCATCGAGAACATATGGATTATTATCAACATATTTTGCAGTAACAGAGAAAGTAAATGTCATCTCACCGGTATTTTCATCCACACTCTTTGAATATCCGCCAATATATGCATCCTGAATGCATGGAATCTCCTTCAACTGAATCATGAACTCAGCCATATCCTCATAAGAAGCGGCAACTGCCGGTACAGAGAAGCCTGAGTTTGTTGAAGAGAAACCTGTGATATATACACCGGAAGGAATTTTATTCTCTAATTCGTCGATACACATACGAACATTCTCATTTAACTGGTATGTTGAAGCATACATTGTCATAAGATCGTTATATGTACCGCGAGCTGTTTCATATTCTGAAATAATTTCTTCGATATCGCTAATCGCCTCAACCTGACGCTGTACGTCATCGCGCTCTTCTTCTGCATCATTCTTCTGCTTGATTGATACAAAAGCAACTGCTGCAGCAGCAACTGCGAATACAATTAATCCTGCAACCCAAGGAACTAAGCTGCCGCCTTCTGATGTCTTCTTCGCTACATCGAGCGGAAGGAAGTTCATCGGAGCAAATGCTGCACCGATTGGAGTAACTAAGTATACAGGGTTATATACCTTAAGATCGATACCGGCATCAAACTTAATGTTGTGCAAAGTATCCATAATACGTGTATTGACATTCAACTGAATCTTGAATAATCCGTCAATACCACGAATCAGGGCTCCGTCACCTGTAAGAAGCACATCCTCGATTGGCTTATCCGGATTCTTGGATGCGTAGAAGTCCATAACACGACCAATATTGTTGATAAGGTAACGGAATGCTCCGGTTGCCTCATTATCATCAAAATCAACCGTAATAATCTGATCGTTCTGAAGTAATGTCATTGCGGTTGTAGCGTCAACGCCCTTCTCGTCCATGACTACGTTAACAACTGAATTTGTACCGTATGGTACTGTTCTCTGAAGTAAAAGGTTATCACCCTTTACGATATTTAATACAGTGGACTCACTACCAAGCTGGACCACCATTGTTGTAGTATCCTGTGTTGTCTGTGTCTTAATCAACTGGAACATCGCATTACCAATGTAGTCAAGTGATATTACATTGAGACCTGCCATCGCTCCAAGGTCATAATATGACTTAACCATATGACCCGGTGCAGCAACAGCAAGTACACGGAACTGCTTGTTGCCTTCTGTATCTGTGACTGTCTCAAGCACAGAATGTGATACAACATAATCTTCTATATTTACAGGGAAATACTCTTGCGAGTTTGCATTGATAATGCCCCTGATTTTGTTCTCCTTTACGAAAGGTATCATAACCTCTCTGTTCACAATCTTTGTAGAAGATAAAACGAAGATTGCATTCTTATTGTGAATGCCTCTTGCCGTTAACTCCTCGCGGATTGCATTTGCAATTTTCTCAGGTTCTTTGATAACACCATCCTCATAGGAATCTTCCTGTGTTTCTAAAATGATGACATTATGTACATGACTCTCCTTCTTTGGAGATGCTGTCATCTCTACGATTGTAATGCTTTCGTTTGTGATATCAATGGATAACACTTTATTACTCTTTGCCATTCGTATAGCCTCCCTCGCTAATCAGTGATTTTTTTATTTTAGGTACCAGCTTACAAGCTGCTCACCCCATATCATTGCTATATATACGCCCATACTTAAATATGGACCAAAGGCCAGCTGTCTGCCAACCTTCTTAATAGCCATCCTTGTCAGATGTACTACAGAACCTATGATACAGCCTAACAAGAATGCTACAATATTAAGCTGCCAGCCTAATAGTAAGCCGGTTGCTGCCATAAGCTTAATGTCACCGTCTCCGATGCCCTTGCCTTTTGTTAAGAGCCATAAGAGAAGTAAAAAACCGCTGACCGCAAACAAACCGATTACATACTGACTCCAATTACTAAGATCAGTAACGATACGAATCAGCCGTAATATTAGGATGAAAAGATTGTTTCCCAAAGGAATTTCTTGTGTGCGCCAATCAATGACGCTTAATGCTAACAGGGCAGAAACAGACAGGCAGTAAAGAATCGCCTCAAATGAAAGACCATATACGAGGAAGATCCCTACATAGAGGATTCCATTGGCAGCCTCCACAATCGGGTACTGGATGGAAATATGTGCTTTACAATGCCTGCACTTCCCCCTTAAAAACAAATAACTAAACAGCGGAAACAATTCGTACCAAGATAGCACGTGTCCGCACGACATACAATGAGAACGTTGCAAAGTGACGCTTTCGCGAAGTGGTAGTCGTAATATTAATACATTGACGAAGCTACCGATGATCACACCGTATAGTCCAAAAATAATGCAGAATATTAAATTGACAATATCCATCGAAAACTAGCCCCTTTGCTCTCATAATGTCAAATAACGCAATTATAATCCCGCCTGGCGAATCAGGCGGAATTATAATTCATGCGTTAAAAATCAACTATTGGTAATAGCTTGAAACGTTTGGTGCAAGCTCGAAGTCTTTAGCAAGCTTTTCTTTACCACCATCATCAATACCCTTAACTGGCTCATACTTATTAGTTGGCTTTGTTGTACAAATAAATACAGATACAGTACCCTTAGAAGATACAGTAGCTACGAAGCAAACTGGCTTTGTACTGCTCTTCTTGTCACTAGCATTCTTCTTGTACTTGCACTTAGGCATCTTCTCACCGATGTTTGTAGCAACTTCTCTCTGAAGAGCTTCCGTTAAGGTAGTATAGCTTTTCTGAATGTCTTCATCAGTGAAAGAATCCTTTGCAGGAAGAATCGGAGTAATACATTTTGCTGTATTATCTGTGCCACTCTTATCAGTCTTTACACCCGGCTCAACAACAAGAATTGCTGTGTAATCGCCGATTGCAGCACCTGCTGTACAAAGCTCATAAAGCATCTCGTTACCGATAGCTGTCTCAACAGCTGTCTTGATTGATTTTGCTGCAGTTACGTCGTTTGACTTTCTTGACTTGTCGATGTAACGAATCAATGCTGGAGCGATAGCGCCGGCAAGAATTGCCATAATGGCAATTACAATGATAAGCTCAACAAGCGAGAAACCTTTGTTAGTTTTTTTCATAGTTTTTTCTCTCCTTTATATATAATATTGTTTTATGATAAAGCCGGCATCCTCGCCTACCGGCATATATCCGTCAGAAAGCTTAGTAATTATCAACGGCATCGTACATACTAAGCATCGGTGAATAAATCGCAATAACGATACTACCTACTACAACCGCCATAAGAACAATAATCATAGGCTCCATCATGGCTGTCAGTGCATCGGTTGCCGCATTTACTTCCATCTCGTAATATTCAGCAACCTTATCCATCATATCTTCGATATTACCTGTCTCCTCGCCGATCTTCGTCATCTGTGGAAGCATCGTAGGGAAGATATCCATATCACGTAACGGCTTGCTAAGAGGAACACCCTTTGCAACCTGATTACGTGCATCTAATAACCCTTCACGGATGATACGATTGTTCATCATCTTGGCAACCTGCTCAATCGCATCAATCAAAGGAATACCGGAAGCCATCAGTGTGGAAAGTGTACGTGAGAATGTTGCCGCTGCAGACTTGACAGTAAGATTACCAAATAGTGGCATCTTAAGGCCGATCTTTGCATAGAGAAGCGAACCACCCTCCGTCTTGCCGAAATACTTAAGCAATACGACGATACCGACAACAACCAACGCAACGAGCCATCCTTTGTGTTGCAGGAATTCACTCAAATCCACCAACATCTGTGTAGGCTTCGGAAGATCCGAACCCATATCCTCGAACATCTCCGCAAACTGAGGAATAACTTTAACCAAAAGAAGGATTACAACTGCGATAACAACACATAAAATAACAATCGGATATGTCATCGCGCCCTTCACCTTGGACTTTAATTTGTTCGCATTCTCGAAGTGTGTTGTAAGTCTTTCAAAACATACTTCCAAATTACCTGACATCTCACCGGCAGAAACCATGTTAATCATGATTGGCGGGAACACCTTCGGATTAAGCTTAAATGCATCTGCGAGTGTACCACCCTTCTGTACATGCGACTGTGCCTCCTGCAATGCTACCTTTAATGTACGATTGTCCAACTGCTCCGATAACATCTCAAGCGCTGTAATAATCGTAACACCGGCATTTAAGATTGAAACGAACTGTTTACAAAAAACAGCTAAATCTCTGTCTTTTACCTTTTTGCTGCCGAGCTTGATACCACCCGAAGATTGCTCCTTCAAGTCCTGAATAATCAAGCCCTCTGTACGAAGTCTCTCTTTTGCTTTGTCTTCGTTAACAGCTTCGATGGTACCCTTCTTGCTCTTACCGCTCTTGTCCATCGCTCTGTAATTATACTGTGCCATGTCTACTCCTCCGACCCATTCATATTTTATGAACAAATTATTAACAATATGTATCTAATGTGATAATACATGATTTTTGTTCATTTTGCAACATTATATAACAATTTCTGTATTTTTTGGCAATATTGCACAAAAGTGGATGTTACATCTGCTTTTTCATGTTTACCTGATCCTGTGCGTAAGTAAGTGCGCTCTCTCTCGTAATACGTCCGCTGCGGTAAAGATCCATCAAGAAATCATCCAGTGTAATCATACCGAGTGCACGGTTTGTCTGAATCGTTGACTGAATCTGATGTGTCTTTGCTTCACGAATCAGGCTTCGGATTGCCGGATTGGCAAGCATAACCTCAAATGCGGCAACTCGTCCGTCCCCGTTCGCATTCGGAATCAAAGCCTGTGAGATAACACCCTCCAAAATCATGGATAACTGAATACGTGTCTGTTGTTGCTGATGTGTTGGGAAAACATCAATAATACGGTCGATTGTTGATGCAGCTCCGATTGTATGCAGTGTCGAGAAAACCAAGTGACCCGTCTCGGCTGCGGTAATGGCAGTTGAGATTGTCTCAAGGTCACGCATCTCTCCTACGAGAATAATATCCGGATCCTCACGAAGTGCTGCACGAAGCGCATTCGCATAGCTGAGTGTATCCATACCAACCTCTCGCTGATTTACAACGGATTTCTTGTGCTTGTGCACATATTCAATCGGATCCTCCAACGTAATGATATGATCTGTCAGATTTTCGTTTGCCTTATTAATAATAGAAGCAAGTGTTGTAGATTTGCCGGAACCGGTTGGTCCTGTTACAAGAACCAAACCTCTTTTCTTCTTATATAATTGTACAACCGCATCCGGAATACCAAGCATATCCGGTCTCGGAATCTGTGTATCAACCTTACGATAGGCAGCCGCCATGTTACCTCGATCCATAAATACGTTAACACGGAAACGACCGGTCTCAGCAGAAGCATAGGAGAAATCGACTTCTCCTCTTTCTTTTAGGATTTGTTTGTGACGCTCATGCATCGTCGATCCGATTGCCGCTGCCGCATCTGCCGGCATAAGCGGCGGAATCTCAACCTCTGTTAATTTACCGTGAATACGAAGCTTCGGCGGAATACCGCAAGCTATATGTACATCGGATGCATTTTGCTCTACGGCAAATGCAAGTAATTCTTTCATATCTACCATGATTCATTCTCCCTTTATAAATAATATATCGTAATAATCTGAATGATTATTAATAATCATCACCAGTCTCGTATGTAATCTTCTTCATCTCATGCAAGGAAGTGATTCCGTTAAGAACATGCTTTGCAGCACCCATCTTCAAAGTGAGCATACCTTCCGAAAGTGCCTGTTTCTCAATCACATCCGCAGTTGAGCCTCTGGCGATAACAGCCTGCAGTTCCTTAGATATCGGCATCATCTCGTATACACCGATACGTCCTGCATAACCTGTGTCCCCACACATCGGACAGCCAACCGGCTCATAGATTACGACCTCATCATCGCCCTCAACACCCAATATTTTCTTTTCGTCTTCATCCGCAAGACGCGGTGCCTTACAGGAATTACAAAGCCGGCGAACAAGACGCTGGGCAATAACTCCTACCAAAGCATCGCCTGCAACATACGACTCAATACCCATATCAACGATACGCGTAACGGTTGATGCTGCGGAGTTTGTATGAAGCGTCGAAACAACCAAGTGACCTGTGATTGCGGCCTGTACCGCAATCTTAGCCGTCTCAGAGTCTCGAATCTCACCGATCATGATAATATCCGGGTCCTGACGCAAAATCGAACGAAGGGCTGCCGGGAATGTCATCTCCGCCTTAACATTAACCTGTACCTGATTGATACCGTCGATATTTGCCTCGACAGGATCTTCAACTGTGATAATGTTAACCTCTTCCGTGTTAAGCTCACTCAGCGACGTATAAAGTGTTGTTGATTTACCGGAACCTGTCGGTCCTGTTACAAGGATAATGCCATGCGGGTTACTGAGAATACCGTCAAATACCTTTAATTCTTCCTCACCAAGTCCAAGAGCGCTCTTTGGTTTTGTAAGCCCGTCCTTGGAGGTAAGTCTCATAACCGTCTTCTCACCATATACGGTAGGAAGGATGGAAACACGGACATCAAATTCCTTGTGGTCTACAACGATTGTAATACGACCATCCTGTGGTTTACGTTTCTCGGCGATGTCCATGCCGCCGATAATCTTGATACGGGCTGAAATACCTGCAAGCAAGCTGTAATCGTAAGTCATAACCTGCTTTAGAGCACCATCAATACGATAACGGACACGAACACACGACTCAAGCGGCTCGATATGAATATCAGACGCTCTCTGACGAACGCCACCTTCGATAATCTGCTTAACAAGAAGTACAATCGGAGAATTCTCAATATCCTCATTCATCGCCTCTTCGTCAGCTGTTGTCAGTCCGCCGGCAAGCATCTCCTTACGATACTGCTCCGCTGCTTCCATCGCCTGCGTGTTACCGTAATATTTGCCGATTACTTCATTAATGTCGTCCTCCATTGAGAACAATGGTTCAACCTGCAAACCGGTTGATATGCTGATATCATCAATGGCATTCAAATCCATCGGATCGACCATCGCAATCTTCAGAATGTTCGGATTGTTCTCATCATATCCAATCGGAACAACACGATACTTCTGGACCATCGCCTCAGGAACGAGTTCTAATATGTCATCTTCAATCTTAACAGCCTTAATCTCACAGTAATCAATACCCATCTGTGCCGTTAAAACCGTAATCAAAAGCTCCTGACTGATAAATCCCATCTCCATGATGACATTACCAAGTCGTCCGCCTTCTTCTTTTTGTTTTTCAAGAGCCATGTCCAGCTCTTCCTGCGTAATCGCACCTGCTTCTACAAGCAGGTCACCGATACGAATTTTCTTTCTACCGCCGCCAATTCCCATTCGTAACACCTCTCGCCATTTCGTTAGTTATAATTAGGTATATTTTATCATAAAACACATATTATGGCAAACCTTTTATAGCAAAGAAAGAATAAAATCAAACAAGCCGTGGGCAAGCACGATTGTTATGAAAGTACAGTCTTTGAAATAGTATTTTGCATACCCGATTATAAGGCCGAACAAAAAGGCACTCCTTGCGCAAATCGCGTCCCGTTGTACCATGTGCATATAACCAAAAAAGACGGCTGAAATCAAAGGTGCAAGGAATGCTGCCTTTCCAAGAATTGTCACCAAATCATTTTGAATGAGTATACGACAGATAAATTCTTCAAAAATTCCGATAATAAATACATAGTAAAAGAAATAAAAGATTATCCACCCAACCTGTCCTTCCTTTATCATCTGAAATTCCAATTTGAATTCACCATAATAGTAATAACCCTCAAGGATGGATTGTATAAGAAAAACAACAATCAGAACCGGGACAAGCCGATATTGTTTTTTGTTTTTTATATCAAGCTTTTCCTCTTTCGGACACCACTTTAAGTATACAAAAAAAAACGGCAGGGTAATTAAAATTTCCAGACCTACATTGGCAAAATTCGTCCAAAGAAGTGACGGGATTTTTGTAGTGACATCGAACACATAGAGCAAAAAGTAATATATAAACATTACAAATATCACTCGAACAATTTCCTTCTCATGCGGTATTTCTATTCTCTTTGTAAATACAGAGTCTTTCTTCATCTTCAATTACTTCCTCC
>CALYVE010000012.1 GCA_945492935.1 uncultured Lachnospiraceae bacterium | reverse complement strand
ACCGAATGAAATCTTATCGATTGAAATGGCAAACGACTGTCCCGGTACAAAATCTGTAATCGCTCCGGAAACGATAATCTCCATTTCTTCTCCGTCCGCCATAAGCGACAAATCAATATCAAAAGAGTTATCAGCCGAGTCCGTTGTAATATCAAAACTACCCTTTATTACACTGACACCATTTCCGTTCAATGAATAGGTAAAGTTACGAGACACTGCTGTACCGCTTTCCGTTCGAACAGAATCAAACGAAAGGTCATAGGTTTCATCATCGGCTGTAACATAGAACTGACCGTTTGTATTTCCCTTAAGGTCATTGATGAAGAATCCAAATTTAACAGATGTCTCTGCCATAGGAACGGATAATGAAAGCTCACATGAAATATTATTATCATCAATATCAAGATAAAAATCATAGTCAAGCTTTACGTACATGATAGTTGCTGTATCGCTGGCTTCAATCTTTACTACCTTGTCATCCTTTACATAAACATTGAACGAAAAATCACCGGTAATCAAAGATTTAACGTCGAATTGAGACATTAACAGCTCAAGATCCTCCGCAGTCAATCCCTGCTCTTCCAGCAAGGCTTCATCTTCCTCAGCCATCTCCAAAACACCCTCTAATGCATTTTGAACAGCCTTTTCAATATCCTCTTCCTCAACTGTAACAACATACTTTGTAGCCTTTACGGTCTCTCCGTTGACTTCTATTTTCTTTTTTCCCTTTTTATCAACAGAAACATTATCCCAAAGTGTTTCAAAAGCATTCACATAACCGGAATTAAGGTCTGCTCCGTGTTCTGCTAACTGCTCACTTTGTTCAAAATAATTAATGGTTGTTGTCGGAAAATCAACCGGAATATCGACCCCACTCAACATTGGTGATGTAAGCAAAGTGCTTAAATCATTTGGGAACGAGAAATATCCATTGATTAAGCCCGGAATCTGAAAGTAGGTCGTATTCTCTGTACCGATTAAATCCAGACTGGCCACATCTGTTCCGTTGTAAAGCAAAGAAACATCACAATTCGCAAGCTTTGCATTCGGATCATACGCGCTATCGACAGCAAGTGCCATCGTATCGCTTACTCCAAATGTGGAACCATCAACTGTAACTGTTATGTTCGTATCACCGCCATTTAACCAGTATTCGTTAAATGTTTCGTTAATACCATACTTATCATTTTCAACGTTGTTTGTATCCGAAGAAATACCAAATGTATTCTCAACCGCGTCAAGAACAACCTCCTTTGGCGACTGGAACAGCTTTGGAATAAAAATTACACCACAAACAACTGCCGCAACACCGGCTGTACTGCCTGCAATAATGCCTGCAATCTTTCCCTTTGTCATTGGCTTTTTTGGTTTCTTTGGCTTCTTAAGCTTTTGCTTTTTTCCTGCCGGTTGTAATCCCTGACCTAACGAAGAATAATCCGTTCCGTATGGTGCCTGACCATACATTGTCTGATCCATTCCCGGATTCTGACCAAACGCTGTCTGACCGTACATCGTCTGATTTGCGCCCGGTGCCTGACCATACATTGTCTGATCCATTCCCGGATTCTGACCATACATTGTCTGATTCATCCCCGGTGCCTGACCATACATTGTCTGACCCATTCCCGGTGTCTGGCCCATTACAGTATTCTGTCCCATTCCCGGTGCCTGACCCATTACAGTGCCCGCATCCGGCATCTGACCCATGGATGGATTTGGCATATCCATCGCCGGTGCCTGGCCCATATTTACATCATTTACGGTGTTCAGACCTGCTAATGGTTCCGGTTCCGGAACAATTGGCGTCACTGCAGAACTTTTTGGTTCTAATTCTTCATTGTCTGAATGATTGTTCGTAAAATTATTATCCATATAATCTCTCCTTAGTTCGTTGCAGGCTTATCCAAAATCGCACTAACGATTCCAAGTGCGGATCCAAGAACGATTGCCCATGCACCAATTCCCATAATTGAGAAGAAGTGTGTTGAACAAAGCATAAGCCAAAGTATACACAAAAGCGGAATCGCCGCAAATACGATTCTTGCAATCTTCTTATTAATAATCGTGAAGAAGAAAAGACCAAGTCCACTGATTAAAATGATATATGGTGTCAACAATAATGCTACGCGGCCCTTGAGAAGAAGATTTGCCGAACCAAATACTTCTCTTACGGACGAAGCCTTAATCTTACCACCTATTTCCTCTTCGAGATCCTCCAGGTTACTGATTAAATAGCTCTCTGCGAAATCGAGATATTCGGTGATTTCCGACTTTGACTCATCCATCTTATCAAACACACGATCAACGGAACCGCTGAGCTTAGAAAGTTCAAACAAATTCATACCGGCCGATGCCTTGATTTTTAACTTGGATGATTTCTTCTTGCTATCGTTTCCTCCAAAGCCAAAATCATCATCATCAAAATCATAGTCATCAAAATCGTAGTCATCAAAATCGTAATCATCAAAATCATAGTCATAGTCATCATAACCATAACCAAGCATTTCAGATGCATCAACCTTTGTATTAAGATGAATGCTCGCAAAGTTCATAAACGGACCAAAGATAAGTAACATTACCGCTACAAAACCAATTAAACAATACAAGCCGATACCATTCTTGCCAAACTTTGCAGCAAATTCATTTTTTACCTTCTTGAGATTGCCGGAAAAATTACCGGATGCCTTTGGCTGCTTGTATGGATTATAGCCATTATTAGCATAGCCTGAATATCCGTACATCTGTTGTCCCATCGGTGCGCCCTGTGGCATCTGACCTTGTGGTGCCTGGCCGTACATCGGCTGTCCCATCGGTACGCCCTGCGGCATCTGACCTTGTGGTGCCTGGCCATACATCGGCTGTCCCATCGGTGCGCCCTGCGGCATCTGACCTTGTGGTGCCTGGCCGTACATCGGCTGTCCCATTGGTACACCCTGTGTCATCTGGCTCTGTGATGCCTGCATGTTTTCCGAAGTGTCTGTTACAGTATCCGCATTCATTTGTTGCATGTTCTGATTACTGTCCATTGTTTTCCCCCCTTAATAAATCTTTGCTTCCTCTTCGCCATTTAATACGCGAAGTGCGCCTTGTGCAAGTGCAAGGAGCTCATCCTCGCCACCATAAACAGTTACCGGAGCAATGAAGCTTACTCTCTTAATAATCTCTTCTGTTGCATACTTACCGTAAGCAATACCACCGGTTAAAATAATCTGATCTACTTTACCGTTCAATACAGTTGCAGATGCACCGATATCCTTTGATACCTGATATAAGAATGCATCAAATACGAGCTGTGCATTTGCATCGCCTTCTTTTGCCATTTTCTCGATATCTCTTGCATCATTTGAACCGCAGTATGCATTAAATCCTGCTTTACCGACAAGCTGCTTAACCATTTCCTTCTCTGTGTACTTTCCTGAGTAGCAAAGCTTTACAAGTTCACCGTTTGGTACACCACCGGCTCTCTCCGGAGAGAATGCACCATCACCGTTTAATGCGTTAAATACATCGATAACCTGTCCGTTCTTATGTGTACCAACCGATACACCGCCGCCCATGTGTACAACAATCAGATTGAGATCTTCGTACTTCTTGCCAACTTCCTTTGCATATCTCTTCGCTACTGCCTTCTGGTTCAGTGCATGGAAAATACTTGTTCTCGGAAGCTCCGGATGTCCGGAAAGTCTGGCGATCGGTGCAAGCTCATCTACAACTACAGGATCAACGATATATGCAGGAATGTTAAGCTCATCCGCAAAATCCTTTGCAATAATACCGCCTAAGTTTGAAGCATGTTCGCCTCTCTTTGCTTCAACCAAATCCTTAACTAATTCATCCGATACAACATAAGTGCCACCCGGAATTGGCTTAAGAAGACCACCTCGGCCAACTACAACATCAAGCTCTTTAATGTCGAAGTTCTTTTCTGTAAGTAAATCTGAAATCACCTTCTTACGGAAATCCTTCTGTGCTACGACAGAATCGTACTGTGCAATCTCTTCTGTTGTGTGACGAAGTGTCTCATCAAAAAGTAACGTCTCGTCATCAAACACACCAATCTTTGTTGATGTAGAACCCGGATTAATAATTAATGACTTATAACCCATTGTAATATCCTCCTTCAATGAAATAAAATCTTTATTTTACGATATTATTTGTTTTTTGATAGTTCTTCTGCAACAATAGCAGCAAGTGCTATCGAGTTAACCTTTGTCTCAAAGGAATCCGAACGGGATGTAAGGATAACCGGCGCCTTTGTTCCTGTTAAGATACAACCATTCTGAACCTTTGCCGTATGAACCAAAGTTTTGTATGTAATGTTACCTGCATGGATATCAGGGAAGAGCAATACATCTGCATCTCCAACAATCTTACGACCTGTGGCACCCTTGTGTCTTGCGGCTTCCGGATCAATTGCAAGATCCATTGAAAGCGGACCATCTACGATACAACCGGTAATCTGTCCTTCCTCATTCATCTTTGTAAGTTCAGCTGCCTCTACTGTTGCAGGCATCTTAGGGTTGACAACCTCAACTGCAGCGAGCGGTGCAACCTTCGGACATGCAATACCACAAGCATGCGCAACCTCAACTGTATTGTTGATAATACCAACCTTATCTTCAAGCGATGGATAAGGAATAAATGCAACATCTGTAAGGAAGAACATCTTCTCATATCCTTCAACCTCAAACAATGCAACATGCGAAAGCGGCTTACCTGTACGAAGACCAACCTCTTTGTCCAAAACGCTCTTTAAGAAGCCCTTTGTGTCAATCAATCCCTTCATGTACATATCAGCCTTGCCGTCATGTACAAGTTTTACTGCCGTAAGAGCAGCCTCTGTTGTATCCTTTACGTCGATAATTTCAAAGCCTGTAAGGTCCATGCTGATAGAAGCGGCAACCTCTTTGATCTTGTCCGCATCACCTACTAAAATTGCATCTGCGATGTTTGCATCCTTTGCAGCCTTTACTGCCTCAAGCACTGCATCATCCTGTGCTACCGCTACTGCAACCTTCTTTGTGTCGCACTTCTTTACCAACTCAAGTAATTCGCTAAAATTGTTCATTTGTTTCTTATCCTTTCTTATAGATCTTTTTTATTATTTTTTAGTTTTATTAAAACATCAAGCACTGATGAGATAAAGCAT
Organism: uncultured Lachnospiraceae bacterium; assembly: GCA_945492935.1. GTDB lineage: Bacteria > Bacillota > Clostridia > Lachnospirales > Lachnospiraceae > Coprococcus_C. Next base: position 8,513 of record CALYVE010000012.1, on the reverse strand, counting down.
AACACAACCGCAACAATCCCAAGCGCTCTGTTGATCTTTTTCTCACGTGCCTTCTTTGCTTTCTTAGCCGCTCTTCTTGTTTTCTTTTGTTCTCTTGTTTCTTTTTCCTTAATCGCCGGTTTTGGCATTTTCACCTTTTTTGGTTTCTTTGGTTTCTTCATTTTCGCCATTGCAACACCCCATTTCTATAAGCGATTCCTAATATTATACCACATATCAAACATTTATATCAATGATGAACATAAAATCGAAACAATCGAAAAATCTATGTCTCTTCCGTAACAATTTCCAATGCCTCTTCTTTTTGCATAAGCGACTTTATATCACATGTAAAAAATGCGACTGCAAGAACAACTGCCATAATCACCCAGCTTATCGGCTCTGTAAATGCGACCCCCACATATCCACAGAGCGGAACAAGGAAATTCGCCGAAAGCACCTTTATTACCATCTCAACAACACTCGATAAAATCGGAATAATTCGCTTGCCAAGTCCCTGCAGCGAACAGCGCAGAATAAATAGTGGTCCGAGTGCATAGAAAAACAAAATACTAATGCGAGAATACATAACAGCATAATCGATTAACTCTTTATCTGTGCTGCTTGTCAGCCATTGAAACACTGCCTCACCAAACACAAAGCAAATAACAATCAAAACCGTCGTAATAATTGTCACTAAACGAATCGCAACCCACACACCTTGTTTCACACGTTCCGGCTTTCTTGCACCAAGATTCTGGCTTACAAATGTTGTCATCGAAATGCCTATGCAATAAAGTGTTACACAAAGTACATCAAATACTCTTCTTGCTGCGGTGTGTGCTGCGACGACAACCGTACCGAGACTGTTAATTGCGGACTGTAATACAATGGTTCCCAGATTCACGATACAGGTCATAAGCCCCATCGAAAGACCTGTTGTAATCAACGTTCCATACTGACTGCCATTTAGATGCCACTCATCTTTCTTTGGCAATAACACACGGAACCGCAAAAACATAATTATAAGACATGCAATTGCACAACAAGCCTGTGCAACCAGCGTCGCGTAGGCTGCACCCTTCATGCCGAGTCCAAATCTGCCAACAAACAAAAGATCAAGTAAAACGTTTATTATTACGGATGCTATGAGACAGTAAAGCGGGGTCTTACTATCACCCACTGCACGAAGTGTGTTCGCACACATATTGTAAATCGCACAAAAAACAACACCGCACAAAATGATTCGCACATAACTAAGTGAAATCTCATAAATCTCATCCGGCGTTTTTAATGCTGTCAAAATGTTGGGAATCGCGATTAATACACAAACCGTAACAAGAACGGTCGTCGCAAGCGTAAGCTTCATTGTTCCCGCAACAAATTTTCGCATGTTTTTTTCTTCCTTTGCACCGTAGCTTATCGCAATCGGTATCGCGAAGCCCTGTGTCAGACCATTCATAAATGCAATAATTGTATTGGATACAACACTAGTCGCGCCAACGGCAGCAAAAGCATCCGTGCCGACATAGGCACTTACGATTTTTGCATCCGCAAAGTTGTAAAACTGCTGAAAAATGCTTCCGAAAATAATCGGTATCGCAAACATTATAATAACCTTCAATGGTTTTCCGGTTGTTAAGTCTTTCATGATAAATGTCCTCGTATTGCTTTGCCGGACCGCTGGTAAGATAACAGCTGCATGACAATATCTTTTGTTATGAGCTCCCCGGTTGTGAGCAAATAGCTCCCCGGCGGATAAACATATATATTATCTCTCGCATAAGTTCCAACGAGAGATAGCAAAAACTCTTCGCCATACTTTTGCGGCTCCTCGTATGCTGCCGGTTCTTCCGTTGCAAGCTTCCGGTCAATTCTTTCCAATGTGTCAATTAATTTGGCAAAATCCGTAACATCGTCTTCCATCGTCGAAATGAGTACAACGTATGTTATCCCTGCCATCTCACCAACAATTCCATATTCCTCTAGAAGCTTTAAAAAGTGGGTTCCTTCAACCTCCAACCCCCTACAGTCCTTCGCACGAAGCACAATGCGCGATTCATCAAGTTCGCCGTCAAGAACATCCTTTGCCTCTAAGATATTGATATTCCTGAGCTTGGAAATCTGCTCGCGTGCTTTGCGCAGTATTTTAACATAGGTGAAATGCTCCGTTTCATATGCGCGACAAATCGCCTCCTCCATACTACAAAGCATAATGTAGGAAGGGGACGAACTCATAAACACCTGTAACCAACGCTCCGCTGATACAATATATTTATCTGTACAAACATGCAAAATTGCTGTCTGTGTCAAGGCAGCCATCGTTTTGTGCAGGCTTTGCACAACAAAATCAGCCCCTTTGCCGATAGCGGACGCAGGCAATTCATTCAAAAACGGTAAGTGCGCACCATGTGCCTCATCGACAATTAAGGCGATGCGTCGCTTATGCAAATATGTAGCAAGCGCGCGGATGTCTGACACGACTCCCTCATAGGTCGGACTTGTCAAAACCATCGCACGAACACCTGAAATCTTATTCTTTTTTGTTGCTTCAAAGAGCAGCTCATCAAGCTGTTCCACTGTAATCGGAGCACAAATTTCTCCATTCACAGCAAGCCCCTTCGGCTGCAAATAAAGCGGTTTTAGGTCTAACATTTGCACGGCATTGTAAACAGACCTATGGCAATTCCGTGCAACGATAATACCATCCCCCGCCTTACAACAGCTTGCAATGGACGCTAAAATACCGCACGTTGAACCATTTACAAGGTAATAACTTGCAGCGGTTCCATAAAACTTCTTCAGTTGCTGCATAGAATCAGCAATAAAGCCTTCCGGACAATGCAAGTCATCGGTTCCCGGTACCTCTGTCACATCAAACTGCATAGCCTGCGAAAGCATTTCCTGAACTTCCGTTCCCTGCTCCCACAATGCTTTTCTTTTGTGTCCCGGCATATGCCATGGTTGTTTGTCAGCCTTTAAATAGTTTGTAAGGCCTTCCGCAATATACCTTTTCATATCATGTTTATTCTAATACAACATTCTCCACGTCCTTAAGCGAAAGTGTTGTAAGCTCCTCCTCGTCATAATCCGTTTCCACCACAAGGCGATTTGCCTGATTGTTGATAACACGATCAAGATAATTACGAACGGAACGTGCATTACCAAAGTTATTTGGTGGAAACTGAAGTGTTTTTTCGAATTTGCGCTTAACAAAATCAAGTGCTTCCTCTGAAAAATGGTAATCAAGCTTTGTTGCCCGGTTTGTCATAATTACAACAAGCTCCTCTGCCGTATAGTCCGGGAAACGAATGGTACGATTAAAACGCGAACGAAGTCCCGGGTTTGCATCAAGAAAATCCTGCATTTCATCGTGATAACCGGCTGCAATAACAATCAAATCATCACGATAATCTTCCATTGCTTTATTTAAAATATCGATAGCCTCCTGCCCAAAATCACCATCCTGCTTGTTTGAGGAAAGTGCATATGCCTCATCAATAAAAAGGATACCGCCCTTTGCCTCCTCAACGACCTCCATAACCTTTTCCGCCGTCTGACCCATATATCCCGCCACAAGGCCGGAACGGTCCACTTCGACAAGATGTCCTTTGGATAAAATGCCGAGTCCTTTGTAAATCTTTGATAGGATACGGGCAACGGTCGTTTTACCAGTACCGGGATTTCCAAGAAATACCATATGATTCGTTGTCGGCGGAAGCTGCAATCCCTTCTCCTGACGAATCTTACAGATCTTAAGAAGATTCACAAGGTTGTTAATCTCATGTTTTACACTTTCCATACCAATAAGCGAATTTAATTCTGCAAGAAGATTTCCTATATTGATTTCGTCTACGCCAACAGCAGTAGCTGCCTGACCTTCTGCCTTTGACTCCGCTTTTGCAGACACCGAAGCAGAGCTTTTTACAGCCTCGTCTAACTGCCTGCTAATCTCTTTATCCCGAAGCTGTAACGTTTTATATTCTCGTCCCAATTCACCGGAGGTTTTATTTGTATCCTTTAAAATCCGGTCGCCGGAAATTAAATCCTCCTGATATTCCAGCATTTCTTCATCTGAATAATCCGGTAATTCTTCCTTTCGTACACTGCTGCCCGACTTAAACGCAATTGTCGGTTTGTATGCCGCCATTTTTTCGCGGATTTCCTCAATATTACGCTTGAGCATCTCAATATATGACGAAAGCGCCTCTAATTCTCCGTTTGTTGTTCCATTGTTACAAGAAATAAGATCCGTACCAATATAATTAAAGGTCGACACATAAAGCATCGTAAGGTCATAATATTGACTGCTCAGTTCACCCGTTTCCGGTCCGATATCAGAGCGCACAAACGGCTCAAGCGAAAGTGGACGACGTTCTTTAATGGATTCCGTCATAAGTCCCCAGTCCTCTGCATATCTTCGCATGCCCTCTTCCGTGAAATTCAAATTCATGAGCATATTAATGTAACGAAATTCTTCTTTATTCAGCCGTCCGTCAGCATATGCCAAATAAATCAAAAAATTAAGCATATCCGTGAAAAATATCTTTTCAAGAGACACCCTTCCCTCTGTTCGAACGTATTCTGTATGCCCAATGCTTCGTGCACGCTTCATACAAAGGGAAAGCATTCGACGACTCTCTTCTTTTACCTTTATTCTAGCTGAACCAAAACCCCATTCCATGTCTATTCCACCTGTTTCATAATATAATGTATAACGTTATAGTAAATTTAATTGCTTCATTGTCTGATAGAGCATCGCGACAGGAAGCCCTACTACATTATTGTAATCTCCGACAATTTCTTTAATGAATGGTGCTGCTTTACTTTGGATGCCGTAAGCACCTGCCTTATCCATGCAATCGCCGGTGGTAATATATGCTTGAATCTCCTCATTTGTCATCGGATAAAATATGACCTTTGTACAAGCAAAAAAGGAGTACTTCTGTACGTTCCCGTCTTCCTCCCACACAAGCGTCACACCCGAATATACCTCGTGCATGCCCCCTTGAAGCATCAAAAGCATCCGCCGGGCATCCTCCGCGTCTTTCGGTTTTCCGAGAATTTGCCCATTACAGGCAACAATTGTATCTGCACCGATTACAAGCTTGTTAGAAGTATTTCCATTATTTTCTATTTCATACTTCCAGACAGCCATTGCCTTTTGCAAAGATAATTCTCTGACAGTCTCAGACGGACTCATAGACTCAATTGTCTCATCAATATCACTCACGGCAATTGAAAAATCAAAGCCCAGCATTTGTAATAATTCCCTCCTGCGAGGGGATTTCGAAGCCAAAACAATCTCTCTCATAATTAAGAAAAAACCTCCACTTTTATTATAAACGCATGCCCTCCTATCTGCAATTGATTTTTTGCACGATTCATGCGTTATATATGTGTTTTTTTGCACTTTGAATGCAATAAGAAGATTCCTTTTTCCAACGCTTCATTCTACAAAAATAAGCAGCAAGCACGGGAGTTTTGTTTCTATGCAAAAATTTGATTATCCTTCTGCAGTCCCAGCTATTTTGCAACAAGATTTAAAGCCTGTACCGGAATTTCTCCTCAAAAATTCCGGGGAACACATAATGATTTTTCAATTGGTTAATTCAAAAAAAAGCAGGAAATCAAATGGAGTAATTTCTCACATTTGATTTCCTGCTTTTCTTTTTATTGTACAGTTGTTTGTGTTTCCGTGACCGGAACTATCGTATCCATATAACCTCGAATCGCCATCTTGACCGGTAATGATAACACAAGCAAAATGATTGCGGCAATAAGCTTTGACTTGATTCTGTTCTTTTGCATATAAACTGCTTCCGGATTTTCAAGCTTCGCAAGTGTTCTTGCCTGTCCAACGTGTAAAATACTGATAACAAGCCAGGAGCAGCTAATCATAAGCATAACAACGAATGGTACAACAACCAGTCGTTTATCTTCCCCGTACTGATTCCAGTACACGATATCCTGAACCAGATTTGCTATAAATAGAATTGCCCACACAATGGCTAGCATATAGCTTAATCCTTGTAATTGTTTAACTTTTCTATCCACAAATATTCTCCCAAAGTTCGTTTATTGCTGACTGTTATTACCGGTAATTTGATCTAACATTAATGTGACTTCTTCATCTTCCGGTGCCTCATAATTCTGCGCATCGTATTGAGGGTCCTCAAAGCTTGGCGTATTAAAAACGGACTGTTCCGACGTCTTCGCTTCCGTCTGTTCCTGTTGCTGCGGTGCTGCCTGATATGCCGGTTGCTGAGGTGCTGTCTGCTGGTACTGTGGTTGCTGATACTGTGGCTGTTGTACCTGTCCGTATGCTGCCTGCTGATACTGTGGCTGCTGCATCTGTCCGTATGCTCCCTGCTGGTACTGTGGCTGCTGCATCTGTCCGTATGCTGCCTGCTGGTACTGTGGCTGCTGCATCTGTCCGTATGCTGCCTGCTGGTACTGTGGCTGCTGCATCTGTCCGTATGCTCCCTGCTGGTACTGTGGCTGCTGCACCTGTCCGTATGCTCCCTGCTGATACTGTGGCTGCTGCACCTGACGATTTCCACCATTCATGTAAAATGTATTTTTTGCTCTTGCATTACTTGCCGCTCCGACAATGGAGAAAATAAACATTGTAAGCGTTGATATTGCAAGTAAATAAAAACCGATTGCCAGACTTTCGTTCTTTTTTGTTTCCTGCGCAGCAATAATACATGCTAAAACCAAAAAACCATTCGAAAGCAACAAAAGTGATGAAAACAAAATTGCTGCCCAATTTATTTTAGCTATCGAAAATACAGCAACGAATATGGCTCCAATAAGCGAAATGTAAAAGAATGCTTTAAAGAACTCCTCGTTTGTAATGTCATACGCATCATAATAACTTGCACTTGCTCTTCCATTCTTGACAAATGGTACAAAGCAGGATACGACGGACACAATTGCTGATATTAAAGCTATAATATTTCCTGTGTTTAATTGTTTCTTGTAATTCATGGTAAACCTCCCTGTGCTCTACATTCCAGAATATGATTCTATTTTACTCGCATGTCATCTCCTTGTAAAGAATTAATGAACCGAAAGGGCGAAATTGCTCTCATTGCCCGTAAAGCTCCGTAAATCAAGGGCTTTAGGATTTCGTGACAAAAACGTGACAAGAGCATATATATTTTGCTTGATATTTGTTCTAGACATACTCTATCGGTAATGCGACCAAGTTCTCTCTTAGATAAGTCTTTTTATCTATAAGACAAAGTATCACTCCCATACCTCTTGACTTTTCTTTAATCTTATCTAGTACCGGGTTTGTTGCCCCCATATTTGCTTTTGGATTTCCGGACATCTTTATTTCTATCGGATAGAGGATACCATCTTCTTCTATGATAAGGTCTATCTCATTTTCACCGAAAGAACCTTTGTCTTTACCCCGGTAATAAAATATGCTGAATTTGTAATCTTTTCCCTCATTTATATAAGACTTTAATATCTCAGATACCATAAACGTTTCAAACATATTCCCTGCTACGGCTGAACATTTTAATGCATCCGCAGTCAGCCATCTTGTGAGATAGCAGGCTAAACCGGTATCCCTGAAATAAAGCTTTGGAGTTTTTATTGCTCTGCTCAATGCACTCGCACTATATGGTTGCAACAGAAATACGATTCCCGTTCTCTCAAGAATAGAAATCCATTTCTTAATAGTAGGCTCACTAACTCCAACTTCACCTGCAACATTTGCATAATTCAATAATTCCCCCGTTCTTGCAGCAACGGCTGTAAGAAACTTGGTAAATGTAATGCTGTCTGCAGAAATCAATTCGTTTATGTCTCTCTCAAGATATGTGGACACATAGGAAGAATAATATTCCTGCCAATCGCGTTCCACATCATACAGTTCAGGATATGAGCCCTTGTGTATAATCTCCCACAAATTGTCGTATGGCCTTATTTCCTTTTCACGACTTTCAAGATAATCATTTGTTGGAACAAAATGCCTGTTATATTTAACTCCATGTATTTCACGCAATGATAGACCCGATAACTCATTTACAGATACTCTTCCGGCAAGAGACTCACTCATTCCCTTCATAAGCTCAAGCTTCTGTGAACCGGACATAATAAACATCCCTCTTTTATCTGACTCATCAACTATCATCTTAACCTCTTCTAATATGCTGTTTTCTTTCTGAACCTCATCAATGAACAGCGGACACGGATTATTCAGAAAAAAAAGTTTTGGCTCTTCTTTCGCCTGAAGCCTTGTGAGTCTGTCATCAAAATTCACTCTATTGTAATCTTTAAATTCATTCCTAACCAGAGTTGACTTTCCTACCTGTCTTGCACCCGTAATAAGAGTACATTTACTTTCCTGTACTCTTTTCTTCAGTATAGGTGTAATTGCTCTTTCTATATATGCCATATCAGCCTCTCCTTCGACTAATCTAAAGTGTAATTTTATATTAGTCGCAATAATTGATTTTGTCAACAAGAAAGAGTCTTGCTTGCAAGACTCTCGCGCCGAGCGCGGTTGCTTTTGC
>CALYVE010000011.1 GCA_945492935.1 uncultured Lachnospiraceae bacterium | reverse complement strand
TACCTTTTTCTATGATTTTATCACATATTTCGCCTGATAAAAACAAAAAAATGCCATAAAGACAATTGACACACGATTCTATAAAATTTATAATTTCGAAAAGAAAGAAAAATACTCTGTCAGAAAGGTTATGTCATGAAAAAATCAACGATTATATGCAGTCTTATTATGCTGCTTTGCTTATGCGCCTGTGACATAAACGATACAAAAAAAAACGACCTGCTTGTCTCTGACGCAACCGAAACATCAGATAAAAATGGAGGTACAGACGAAATGGCACAATATACTTCGATATCAATGGATGAAGCAAAAGAAATATTCAAAACACCGGGGGATTATATTATCCTTGATGTCCGTAGGGCTGACGAGTTTGCAGACGGACACATTCCGGGGGCAATAAATGTTGCGAACGAGAGCATTGTTGATAAAGAACCGGTCGAGCTGCCGGACAAACAGCAGACAATTTATGTATACTGTCGAAGTGGTAATCGAAGTAAACAGGCTTCCGAAAAGCTTGCAAAAATGGGATATACAAACATAATTGAATTCGGAGGAATTCTCGACTGGAAAGGAAATATTGAAAAATAAAACGAATTACACCACCGGCAGAGTCCTGCGCCACAAAGCCGCGGTAAACAAAAAAGTCTGCACCCTTTCTAAAAGTGATATATACTGTCCTTACCGGTTTGTCCGGTAAAGAGAGTACATGTCAAAAGTTTGCAGACTTTTTTTATTTTATTTTGATTCTTACTTTACATTCTTGTAAATATCCTCACGAAGGGAAGCAATTAAGTTCTTAATTTCAGCAATAATATCTTCCTTCTTAACCTGCTTTTGCACGCTCTTATCACGTGTTGCAAGTTCAATCTCGCCATTTGCAAGACCCTTCGGACCAACAACACAACGAACCGGCACACCGAGAAGGTCTGCATCTGCAAACATAAAGCCCGGACGAACATCTCTGTCATCATAGATGACCTCAATGCCATCCTTCAAAAGTTCTGCATAAATACGTTCTGCCTCAGCCTTGCATTCTGCATCATCGACACGTAAGCAGCAAAGGTGTACCTGCCATGGTGCAATTGTAATTGGCCAGATTGGGCCTCTGTCATCATGCTTAGCCTCGCAAACAGAAGCTGCCAGACGTCCTACACCAATACCGTAGCATCCCATTATTGGCGTTTTTGAAGAACCATCTTCTGCCGTGTATGTCATCTCCATGCTCTCTGTATACTTTGTTCCAAGCTGGAAAATATTTCCTACCTCAATACCACGGCTAATCTTAATTGACTTTTTACCACAACATGGGCAAATACCACCGGTCTTAATCTTAGCTACATCAACGAACTCTACATCACCAAGATCACGTTTGATATTCAATCCTGTATAATGATAATCTACTTCGTTTGCTCCACAAACCAGGTTTTCAATTCCCTCTAAAGACTTATCATAAATAATCTGTGCTTTCGCATTCTGGTTATAAGGTCCGCAGAAGCCTGCGCATAAGCCACTCTCTAATGTAATCTCAGCAGCATGTACTTTATCTCCGATTAAATTAACAAGCTTTGTTTCATTCACTTCATAATCGCCACGAATAAATACGACTACGTATTCATCTGTCATATTCTTCTGATAAATAACTGCCTTGCAGGATTCTTCCTCTTTTGAGTTTAAGAAATTACATACATCCTCGATTGTTTTCTGTTCCGGAGTATAAACCTTCGTAAGCTCTGCGCTTGCGGCAGAACCGGAATTGTCAACCGTATTGTCTGCAGCTTCCATGTTCGCACTATATCCGCATTCATCACAAAGAACAATAGAATCCTCACCTGCATCCACAAGAAGCATATACTCATGTGAAACGCTTCCACCAATCATGCCGGAATCAGATTTCACCGATATAACTTCAGGAATACCGGCACGTGCAAACACTCTGTCATAAGCCTTTGCCATCTTATCATAATACTGCTCTAAATCCTCCTGCGATGTATGGAAAGAATAAGCATCCTTCATTGTGAACTCTCGCACACGGATAAGTCCGGCACGAGGTCTTGCCTCATCACGGAATTTTGTCTGAATCTGATAAATTGAAAATGGATAGTTTGCATATGTACTTCCATACTCGCGTGCAAGATGTACAGCTGCCTCCTCATGTGTCATTCCGAGTACCATCTTCGCATCATTCCGATCTGTAAAACGTAAAAGTTCTTCTCCTACACTTTCATAACGACCGGACTGCTCCCACAAAGAACCCGGCAAAACAACAGGAAACATAACTTCCTGACAATCTACAGAATCCATTTCCTCACGAATAATCTGTTCGATTTTCTGCGTGATTCTCTTCATCGGATTGTAAAGAGAAAAAATACCATTCGATACATATTTAACATATCCGCCTCTTACAGAAAAAGCATGACTGTCAATCACGCAATCCGCCGGTCTTTCCTTAAAACGAGTCCCTACTAAGTTACGAATTTTCATTTTGTTTCTCCTTTCAAACGGTTCATGCCTAAGACTTTTTCGCACCGGACGATAGTTAACGCTTTCGCACAGAATGAAAAAGTCCTAAGCATACATATTTGTATACTTAGGACGAATAAAATCCGCGTTACCACCTAAATTCAGGCTATATCAAAAGCCTGCACCTCATTTATTAACTTTTCGCTCCTAGGCTGGTTCAATTTACTACTCCCCAAAGTCTCGCAGCAAACGACTTCTCTCTGAAGGGTTTCATACAATTTACTATTCCTAATCATCGCATTTCCTAATTCTAGTACGATATATCCGACTTGTCAAGATTCGACTAATATTTCATTCCATTCAGCTTCCTTGAAGCCAACAAGCACAGCATTATCCTTAACAATCAGCGGGCGCTTGACCAGCATTCCATTTGTGGAAAGCAATTTTAACTGTTCTTCCTCACTCATCGTATTAAGCTTATCCTTAAGCTGCATCTCCTTGTAAAGAAGACCGCTCGTATTGAAAAACCTTTTAAGCGGAAGACCGCTCATACTATACCATTGTTTCAATTCCTCATACGATGGGTTATCATCCGCTATATGGCGCTCCGCATATTTTATGTTGTGCTCATCCAACCATTTTTTTGCCTTTTGGCACGTTGAACATTTTGGATAACAAATAAATAACATTGTATCATACTCCTTTTATCTTATTTCTTCGCCCGGCTTTTTCTTTGCCTTTTTATCCTCGTACATGCGTGCATCCGCTTCCTTCATCAGAGCATCAAAATCATATCCGATTTCCCAAAATACAACTCCGACGGCAATCTCACAATGGATTCCGTCGTCAACAGAATTTAGTCTTGCAAGCTCTTTCTCCCAACGCATACGGATAGAATCAAGCTCATCCTTTGTCACGTTACAAGCGATCAGAAGGAATTCGTCACCACCCATACGGTATCCGTGTACCTTATTATTTGTCACCTTGCGAATACTGTTTGCTGCTTTGATTAGAAGCTTATCTCCGGCTTCGTGTCCGAATTGATCATTCAGCTTCTTCAAATTGTTCACATCAAGATTAAAAATTCCGATAGAATCAAGTCTTGTATATTCCGTTTCCTTCATCGCAAGGAATTTTGCCTTATTATACAATCCGGTCAGTCCATCATGCTCACTGTTGTAAATCAGCTTATCCTTGATAATACCGTTTTCCACATACAGCTTGATAACACCAAGCAGCATCTTTTCCTTCATCAAATCCAGATTCATGCTCGGCCATACATTCAAATACACCGCATATTTCTGGTCTGAAACAGAGCCATCACAAAGCTTTCTGAATTTGCTGTCCCTGCCGCTTCCGTTTAGGAGCATGACTTCCTTTACCTCCCCGGCAAAGCTGTCAATTAAGATTTCGTCAGACGCATCCATCGAAAATACATTTGCGACCTCCTCATTCATCTCAATACGGTCGTTGCTGTAAATGTTTCCCATCTTGGTGTATGTAATAATATCTACCTTGTCATCCCGTTGAATAAAATAATATGCCTTACTTGTCTTAAAATTGTCCGTAAGTAACGGCAACAGCTCATAATATGTATCGGACAGTTTCTCAAGTACCGCGGTCTGAAATGCGGACAACTTCTGAAAAAATGCCATATACTGTGTAATATCTCGGTTTAGTCCCATGTACTCCGTAATATCAGATATCATGTGAATCACATAATTACGGTCTTCCTTCTCAAACATCGCAGATTGGAATTTGTAGTATTTTTTTGCATCGGTGTCAATATTTTCCCACTCTACAACATTCTCTCCCACGTTTAGTGACGGACAGTCATCCAGCCATAAGAAAAGGTCAGATGCATCCATGCCAACAATATTTGTTCCATATTTGTCAGTAAAATAAGAATCTGCATACACAATCTCATCCGAACCACTTGCGATTATGACAATCCCTCCGATTTTATCCGACACAAACTGTACAATCTCGTCTTTAAAATCCATTCTGTTCTCCTTCCTAATTCTCCTTGTTTCTTATTTGCTTTATTCAAATGTCAGAATATCTGCAAACCCCGTCATTTCAAAAACTTCCATTACATCGTTTATTACATTTTTCACAACCATCGTACCATGCAAGGCGTTCATTTTCTTCTGTGCATTTAAAATCACACGGAGCCCGGAGCTTGCTACATAATCGCAGTTTTTCATATCGAGCACAAAGCTTCCAACACCCTCTTTCAGACTTTCATTGATTTCCTCAAGCAACTTTGGTGCCGCATTCGTATCAAGACGTCCGTCGATTTCCATAATAAGTCCTTTTCCCTCTTGCATTTTTCTGATTTCCATATGTAACCTCCTTTATGGTATTAAAATTCCTTATATATCATGCTATATGCCAAGACTTTTCCAATCTGAGCACATTTTTTTGATTGCAATAATCATAGGTCACCTGATCCATACTTTTTTTAACCATATAGATTCCAAGTCCGCCAATCTCTCGTTCATCCGCCGATAAAGTAATATCAGGATCCTCTTTTTCCAGCGGATTAAACGGCTTTCCGGAGTCGGTTAGTTCAATAAAAACTATGCCATCCGTATCCGTATGTTGCGTCTCAAGTCGAATTGTACAGACTCCCTGTCGATTTTCATACGCATAGCTTGCAACATTGACGAACAATTCCTCGATGCATAAAGCAACCTGCATCGTAAGCTTCATAGGACAAGATGTTGTACTAAGCGAATCCTCCACAAAACCCACAACTTCATCCAGAGACGTAAGCGTCGCATCGACTGTAAGTTTTCTTTCCTGTTTTTCCATATGGCCCCCTTATCCGTCACAAACAACTGATAAACTCCAATGATTTTTTTATTTTTTCCGGTTTTCCTGTCTCAATCAGAACCGATGCATTTGGAAAAAGTGTCTGATAGTAATCACGAAAGCGGTTCCAATCAATATTCCCTTCTCCGAGTGCAAGATGCAAATCCGATTCAAAATCATTATCATTAATATGCAAATGTCTCACATACGGTGCAAGCCCGTTTACCCAGCCGTCAATATCAGCAGCATTTCCAAATACGTGTGCATGCGCATAATCCAGGCAAACACCAAAACGCGCATCCGGCTCAAAACGTTTCGCAAGCGAAGCAAGCAATGTCCAATCGGTATCATACATGTTTTCCATATAGATATTTATATCCGGATGTTTATCAAGCTTTGCAGACCAATACTCGAAATTACGAGCTACAAAGCCTGCGCGATAGCTTTCCAAATTGAAATTCGGAATGTAATTTGTGTGGAAAACAACCGCCTTGGCACCAAGCTCCTCTGCAATATTTAAGCTCTGTTCAACTCTGTAATCAGACACCTTCCGTATCATTGCATCCTCAGAAAAAACCGTAATGTCAAAAAATGCACCATGGCTCGTACAAAACTTCGGACACCCGTCCAAATTCTTATAAAAATCAATGGTATCTCGTAAGAATGCCTTATCATCCAGCACTGCAGGAAGAAAAAAGTCATTATATTCAAATCCGCAATGATAGGTCTCACAAAGTCGCATACTTTCATCAATATTGTCTTTATCAGGTATTATCAGAATGTTGTTTATCTTCAATTCATTCACCCTCATTATCACGTTTCACAGACACAACCGAATATACAAAAACGCTCTTACTCTTTCCTTTTAACGGGATTTCTCCTACCTCTTCTACCTCGACACGGTCTTTTACTCTCTCATAAATTGTGTCACTAATTAAGACCTGTCCTTTCTTCGCATTGGCCTCCAGTCGTGCCGCAGTATTGACAGTATCACCAATTGCCGTAAAATCCATACGGAATTCACATCCTACATTGCCGACAACTGCCGGTCCGCAGTTAACTCCGACACCAAAGCCGACCGTTCGGCCATATTGCTTCATCAAGGAATCCTCAAGTGCAGCTCCTCCCGCCACGATATCCATAGCAGCACAAACTGCACGAAATTCATAATCATCTAAGTCAAACGGCGAATTAAACACCGCCATTGTTGCATCCCCGACAAACTTATCGAGTGTGCCTCGATTCTTAAAGATTGCATTCGTCGTAAGATTCAGATACTGATTCAAAATCTCAACTACCTGCTCCGGCTGCAATACCTCAGACATCGTTGTAAACCCTCGGATATCAACAAAGAGCACTGCGATATCACGATTTTCTCCGCCGAGCTCGATTTTAAAATCTCCTTTTTTGGAGATTTCTTCAACAACCTCGGGTGCCACATATTTTTTGAAGGCATTCACAACCTTCTTTCGTTTTATTTTCTCAAGGATATAACCGATAGCAAGACAGTAAATATATGATGCTCCGGCAACAATCGGCAAATAGCAAAGGCTGATTGTCGTACCATTGTTATTAAGCATTACTCCTGCGAAAAGCAGGGCGCCAATGACCACAACAAGCAATATCGAAGATATCCATACCTTACTTCTCTTGAAAATAAAATGTATGACTGCTGCGATAAACGCAAAGATCATTCCGACAATATAAGGATTTCCGTTAATTGCAAATCTTCCCTGAATAAACGACTGGAGAATATTGGCATGGATTTCGACTCCATACATTTGCGCACTTTTGCCGTTCGGTACCTTGAAATTATCCTGCATGCCGACGGCGTACGCGCCAACGATTACAATGCTGTTTTTCAGTGCACGGCAGTCAATTCTCCCCTCCAGAATATCAATCATGGAAATGCACTCATAATCCAACGGTTTGCCTGAATAATTAATCAGGGTTCGTCCGTATTTATCCGTCTTAATTTCATTTGGTGTAATATTCTGTTGTTCGCAATACCGCTCGTAAATCATCTTGGAAAAGCTGTTATAGCTTTGTCCCTCGTATGTTTCCTCCGCAATGA
Organism: uncultured Lachnospiraceae bacterium; assembly: GCA_945492935.1. Taxonomy (GTDB): domain Bacteria; phylum Bacillota; class Clostridia; order Lachnospirales; family Lachnospiraceae; genus Coprococcus_C. The sequence continues at coordinate 7,366 of CALYVE010000011.1, read as the reverse complement.
TTCTACGTACCTTTCCGTCAGAATCCTGCGCCACATTCGCATAACCGATATCAACAACATCCAAAAGCTCCGCATACGGATATACGGCAGCATCAATTGGATACGTGCGCAGACCATTTTCCGGAACCTCATATTTCTCACTGTAAATAAACTGTGATGCAACAACGACATTCCCGCTTTCCGCAGCTTTCTTTACAAATGCCTCATCACCTGCTTCGTCAACATGTCCTGAAAAGATAATATCAAACGCAATCACGGCAGGTTTTGCATCCTCATTCGAATTCAGTACATCGATTAAGTCTGCATACTGCTGTCTCGACCATGTCTGAATCGGTCCTAACGCATCAAGGGTTCGTTCATCAATACCAATAATCTTAATCCGATTGTCAATTCCTCTCGGTTTCTGATAGAGCGAATCCTTAAGCATATAGTCAACAGAATAAAATGCATTTGTAATTGTCAAAAAAAACACAAGAACTGCTACAAGCAGACTTTCCACCAAATTTCTCAATAATGTTTTCTTTTCCATAGTCCCTCCGGAATTCGCCGGCATTATGACGAACTGCTTATTGCATGAATTATTTTCTGCTGATATAGACCATCGTTATGTCATCCGCCTGCATTTCCCCATCTGCAAAATGATCTACTTCATCATACATCGCCTGAACAAAACCTTCCACATCGGAAGCTTCGTCTTTGTGGCGGTTGAGCATATCGGCAAGATATGCATCACCAAGCAGCTGTTGTGCCGGATTCAAGGCTTCGGTAACTCCGTCTGTATATAAATACATACAATCGCCCGGATCCAACTGCACATGCTGTTCTTTATATGGTATATCCTCCATCATGCCAAACACAAGATTTGCCTTTGCCTGTATCATAACAAACGAACCATCTCCCTTTTGAATAAACGGAAGATTATGTCCAGCATTAACAAAGCTCACATCGCCCGAAACAACATCCAGTACGCATATAAACGCCGTTACAAACATACCTTCTTCGTTCTTATAGCATAGATTGTTGTTCGCACGACTTGCAACCTCCGTGAGCGGAAGTCCAAGTGTTGCATAGTTTCTTATGTGAATCTTTGCCATACTCATGAATAAAGCAGCCGGAACACCCTTTCCGGATACATCCGCAATCAGATAGCAAAGATGCGTATCATCAATCATAAATACATCATAAAAATCGCCGCCGACTTCCTTTGCCGGTCGCATCGCTGCAGTCAATTTCACATGCTCCAGCTTGTTAAATTCCGTAAAATCATTCTCGAGACAGCCTGCCTGGATTCTTGTTGCAACCTCAAGTTCTGACTTAATGCGCTGCTGCTCCGTTACCAATTTGGTTGTCTTCGTATATAGCATATTCATAAATGTGCCATAGATTTTTCTGTTTTGTAATGCAATTTCCTCAAATAATGATTTTGAGATATTCGCACATCGGACATCTCCCTGCGCACGCACAGTTGCACCTCGTCTGTCATTGTTAATCAATCCAAGCTCGCCGATGAAATCTCCCAGCCCGAGCGTATTAATTAACCTTTCATCCTTGTCGAGCACCTGCGTCACACCATCTAAGATGATATACATTCCGTCGTCTGATTCTGCACCGATTGTCACAACATCCTGCCCGGACGGTATGGTAATTTCAGTCATCGCTTCGAGCAGCAATCGGACACCCTCCTGCAATTCTTTCGTCTCATCGATTTTAAAGAATTCGCGAATTGTCGGAATCGTTCTTAGGTATTGTGCATTCATGACAGACCTCCTCACTCTTATTTCCAATGAATTTCTGTATCTTCCGTAATCGGAGTCGAAAAGTCAAAATCCCATTTTCCTGATGCTGCAGGACTTAAGGTTGGCACCTGCGCATATGCTCCATTCAAGACGGTCTGTGTGCCAAACACAGTTCCGTTATATAAAAATGTAACCGTATACGGACCTTTCTCCAAAAGTGCTTTAAGCTCATCCGTCGTAAGTGAAAGATCGGTTCCGTTCTCCGAAATCTCAATCAAATTAAGCAATACATCTTCCGGAATCTTTGAATAATCAATATCCTCAACATCGGTCAGATAATCCGTCGTCTCCGCATCCTCATAAATGGTAATCTGTTTACCCTTTCCAACCTCGACCTCTTTGTCATCCATGGAACCATCTGCATAGCGAAGTCTTGTTGAAACCGTACCATCAAAAACTGCAACTACGGAATATTTAATTCCGTCCTCACCAATATATGTATATACTCTGTAAATCGTTCCGCGAACCGACATGGAAGAGTTTGGTGTATTGATTTCGTACGTTGCATCTGCCGGAAGCTTGTTCTTAATTTCATTTGTAATGGCACCCTGTTCGAGTTCAATCGACGTTTTACTGTTCGCACTGCTTCCCGTTGCAACAAGTGAAAACTTCGTCTGCTCCTCAACATATACATATTTGTCCTCATCCAACTTCAAGGTCATAGTACCTTCATTTTGAAATACCGTATCGCCGGACTCAAGCACCATATTGCTGTACGCATCAATGTCACCGATTTCTTTTCTGCTTATCGTCGCCCGTCCATCTAATTCAAACACCTTAATCAAACGGTATGCTTCCTTTTTGTCGCGCGAAAACACGATAATCAGACAAACCGCAACAATCGCCACAATCGCAATGCTTCCGATGATAATCCATGTTTTCTTTCTGTTTTTTTCCATAATTTCTCCTATACTGATACATACTGATACATTTTTGAATTCATCGTTAATCAATCTTTGTAAATGAGTATTCTCCATCCTGATTTACATAGAATGTGCTGCCTCCCGCGTAGGATGTACCATCCCCCTCTACCTGCCAGGTTCCACCGCCCAGCCGATACGAATAGTCGGTTGAAAGTCTAACCTTAGAGCCCGCCGGAATTGTTCGATTCTTCATCCAGTCAGCTGCAACGACAACCGTAATCTTTCGAACATTTCCCGCTGCATCTACACAGGTAATCTCGTATGTCTCCTGTCCATAATTTGACGAAAGCGTAAGGATTGCCCTGTTATTTTGCACTTCTACAGTTTTCCAGTTTACAAGAACCTGTTCAAGATCATCGTCCTGAACTATGATTTCAATTTGATCACCGTACTTTGTCTCACCATCTGTCACATGAAGGACACTTGGCGCATCTTTATCGATTTTTAAGCCCGGAACGAAAATACCGGCTGTCATTTCTCCTGTATCAATCTTCTTAAAATATACGTTCACCGAAGCCGAGGTTTTGCTGACTGTCAACGTCTGTTTGTATGTACCGTCCAATGAGTCTGCAATCAAGTAGCCCTGTGCAGGTGTGATTGTTACATCTGACGTATAATAATTGTTTTTACCCTGGGTTCCACTAATGCTGTATGGATTTTTCGGAACCGGCAAATATGAAATCTGAAAATCGGCTGTAACAACGACTGCCTCATATCCCGCTGTCTGTGCAAACGTTGCCTGCACCGTGTATTCTCCTGTTTCAGTCGGCAAAACATCTGTATAAGTTGAATCGTGCGCACCCTTTTTCTTATACTTGTATGTCACATCATTTGTTCCGTTCGTATCGGATGCAGCAACCGGCTTGATTGTACCACCGTAATACAAATCCGATATTGTTACAGAACCGGCGCCTTTTTTTCGAAGAATCGAAAAATCATCGGTTGCAACAACTTCTTCGTAATTCGCAGTCTGTGCAAACGTTGCCTGTACTGTATATTCCCCTGCGGCAATCGGTTTGATTTTCGTGTAACTCGAGTCTGCTGCGCCCTTTTCTTTGTATTTATATGTAACATTTCCGATTCCGTTTGTATCAGATACGACAACCGGAGAAATGGTTTCTCCGTAATACAAATCAGCAACAGTGACCGATGCCTCGCCTTTTTTTCTGTTTACATTTAACGTAACCGGAAAACTGTCTGTAGACACAAGGATATCGCCAGCCATAATGGATACACCATCTTCCAAGGCTTCTCCAACGTCCGTCCATTTTTCCAGGCTCAAATTCTCAGAGTATCTTCCGACTTTATTTCCATTTTTGGCTTTTACGGTAAGTGTTATATCAGAGCCGCTTGATAAAGCAACGACACTTCCTTCTGACAAATTGTATGCACCGTTATACACCTCTGCAAACGAAGGTATTTCAGTAATTCGAAATTTCATATTGCACATGCCCGAATTGACTATGTCAAATGTTTGCGCACTTGCTGCAATATCCTCTGTCGTATATGCAGCTTCCAAATCCGAAATATCAACAGCTGTCTTTGATAATGTCAGATTGTACATATCCGGCATGGTATTTCCTTCGAATTTGGATGCAGGAAGACGATAATTATCATCGCCGTACTGAACGTACCAACCGTCATATATAGAATTTTTGGTAATGATTGTACTCTCCGAAACTCCGATTTGTAATTTGGATTCCAGCGAATTTGTTCCCGATAACGCAAGAGAATTTGAGATTTCCAATACCCCGGATAATTCACTGTTATCCAACGAATCCGTGTCAATCACTGCAGTACCTGCTTTTGCTCCGTCCTCCACATTGATTTTTACAAAAAATCCGTCATTAAGCTTCGGGCAATTCAATGTTTCGATGCTGCTGTTTGCTCCCATTTTGATTCCGCACAAACCTGCATCTGCGGGCAGCGAGAAAGTCCCTACTTCCCCGTAATTTTCGAAGGTACAAAAAATCACACTTACGGCATTCATATATCCGTAATTTTTAATTTCAGACGAATAATTGAAGTAAACATCGCCGTTAATTGTTCCGTGGTTTTCGAGAGTTACATACATTCCCGAATAAACATCACCCTGAACAATACCGGATTCATAATTTGTGAAAGCATCAATTGTCATATAGAGGGTGTCGCCGAGCATATCTTTGCGAATAATACCGCTGTTATTAATCGTACCGTTATTTCCGGTAATGTGCTCAACGCTTCCGCCTTCTTGTATTGTAAGCGTTCCTCCATCTACAGTGATATTTCCCGAAACGCTGCCTCCGTCTGCAATGATCAGTTCGCAACCGTAAGGGATAACATAATCATAGGTCGATGCATCTGAAACAGTCAGTTGTTCTGATGTTGCATTATCAAGCGTAATCGTTTTATCAACCATTGTATAAGCTGATACGTGATTGTTTTGTACACCAATTCCAAGCGCAAGAACAATCACAACTAACATTGCTATTTTCTTTTTGATTCTCTCTCTCATCAAGGTTCCTCCTTTTGCCTCTCTATCACTGCTAAATTCATTACAAAATTCCATAAATTATTCCGTCTATTGTATCGTTTTTTGTATCCGGAATCAACGAAAGCGTGATAAAACGACATTCAAACGTGACAAACAGCAATCAGCCCTGATAATTTGACAGATTCCCTAAATAAAGCATGAGTGCCTTTGCAGCGTCATCGCTGTTTTGTGTAAGTGTTATTTCGGAACAATCAAACAGCATACATCCGCAATGGCCCTGAAAAGTCGGAAAACAAATCACCTTAAGATATGTATCGATTTCCGGACTATAATCAATAATTTCAAGTGTTTCTCCAAAATTGACCGCCCTCTCGTAGCTTCGAAGCCACTTGGAATCCATATTTGAAAACAGACTCCCAAACGAACTTCCGATTAATTGTTCTAACGGAAGCTTTTCCAGCTTGGCGAGTGCCGGATTTCCATAACGGAAAATCCAATCTACCGCATGCAGTTTCTCATCAAACACCATCTCGATGTCTGTAAACGCAAACGGCAGATTTTCGAAGCTTTTGTAATATCTCCGGTATTCCTCCTCGGATGCCGGAACACCTTCTTCCGTAAAACCTGCGATTATGTGCTTTTGCTTTTCATGAAACTGACTAATTATCTCATTTTTCTTTCGTATCGTATAGATTAGTGTCTCGCCGTTAATTAAATTAATATTGTCCGTAATATCATGTATTGCCATAACAGAAACCATACAACCGCGATGCACCCGTATAAAACCATCGCCCAATTTTTCCGCAAGCGCTTCAAGTGTCAGCCTCGTTTTATATATTCTGCCTCCGGAGATGTGTATCTCCACATGATTTCCGGACTTTTGCACATAAAGAATCGTACTGATTCCAAGAACAGTTTTCTTTTTCTCTGAAAATATTGTAATATGTTTTGAATCTTGCATTTCAACCATCCAGTCTGTTTTTTCTTCGCCAAATTCTTAAGCAGTATCGCTTTATTTCAACTTATCCGCAAAGGCCTGTGCCTCCTCCATGGAATGAAAATCATTAATCCATGTTACACCATTTTCTACTGTTGCATTAATCGTCGGCTCCAATATCACTTCTCCATCACAAACAATTGTAATTTTTTTGCCGATATTAGACGCTGTTTCTTCCGCAAAAATTTTCGTTCCCTTTTCCGTAAACTGAAGCTGAACAATATATTCTCTCGTAAAATTAGAATCCGATACTATTGCTTCCGCCACTTTGATATCTTCTTTTGTTAAAATGACTTTCTCATTTTCCGTACCATAATCCAAAACAAATTCAATGGTGTGTTCCCGAACATCCTGTGCTTCATCCTCAGTTGCATCATCTTCTGCACCATTCATTGCATCCCCGGTTGCTTCCGCATAAATCGGAGCCAATTCGAAGTTGTAAAAATACCATTGTCCGTCAACTTCAATCGAATAATATTCAAAATCTACATCCGAGGTTTCCTTTTCACACTCATACGTAATAATCAGTGATATGTGCATGCCTTCCTTAGCCTTTTCCAAAAGTCCCAGATAAGCAAATTCCTGATTAATGATATCAAGCTCTTCCTTCTTTAATTCCGTGGTCGTACTAAGCTTCTGCTTGATACTTTTTATATTTCCATGTTCGTATGTTATTTTATCATTTAAAAGCTTATAATAATCCGTCACATTTGACTTCATACTCGGAACACCTTTTTCCTTCGCTACCGCATCCAAATATGGTTCATACATGAGCGCATACAAGCTATCATAATCCTGCTTCATGAATGCTTGAAAGTATTCCTTCTCGAAATCTGTTCCGGACTTTATTTCATAATGGGAATTATTCGGTTTCTTCGTACATACAATCACGATAACAACTGCAATTACTATACATGTTAAAATCGCGAATATCGTTATAAACTGCTTTTTTATTGCTGACATTTTTGCTCCTTCTGTTTTCAATTTCTTATTCATTTCTAACATCCATTTTATGTATTTTAATTTGTAAGGTCAACAAAAAATCCGTAAAATATACATAAAATCGATAAATCTGAAAGCTTTGCTTCATCAGCAATTCTTTTGATTGCACTGCCGGCAGGGTCCCGCGCCACAAGGCCGCATAATCCAAAAAGAGACCGCAAGCAATAGTACCTGC
>CALYVE010000010.1 GCA_945492935.1 uncultured Lachnospiraceae bacterium | reverse complement strand
TGTTTTATTTGAAGACAAAGAAGGAACGTATGGGTCATATTTTAGATTTATAATCAAGTATTACATATGTTTGGTTAGTATAACATATGTGTAATAAAGGAGGAAAAAAGAATGAAGACAGTTGAAGGAAAAATGGTAGCAGAAGGAATTAAGATCGGTATTGTAGCATCAAGATTTAATGAGTTTATTGTTTCTAAACTGATTGGTGGTGCAATGGATGGTCTTATTCGTCATGATGTAAAAGAAGAGGATGTAACCGTTGCCTGGGTACCGGGAGCGTTTGAAATTCCGCTTGTAGCGAAGAAGATGGCAAAGTCCGGTAAGTATGATGCAGTGATTTGCCTTGGCGCGGTTATTCGCGGTGCAACAAGTCATTATGATTATGTATGCAATGAGGTTTCGAAGGGAATTGCGGCTGTATCGTTAGAAACAGAAATTCCTGTTATGTTTGGAATTGTAACGACAGAAAATATTGAGCAGGCAATTGAGCGTGCAGGTACAAAGGCCGGCAACAAGGGATATGACTGCGCACTTGGTGCGATTGAAATGATTAATTTGATGAAGCAGATTTAGTATGACAGAGAATAAAGAACGCAAAATTTTATTTTTTGATATTGATGGTACGTTAATTACAGATGACGGTAAGCGTATGTTTCCGGAAAGCGCAAAGCGTGCTATAAAATCAGCAAGACAAAACGGACATCTTGCATTTATTAATACCGGCCGTACATTTGAAAACGTCGATGAATTTATCCGGTCGGCAGGGTTCGATGGATATGTTTGTGGCTGTGGCACGTATATTGTTGTGGATGACAAGGAATTATATCATCATAAGCTGACGAGAGAGCGCTGTGTGGAAATAGCATTGCTGGCAAGAGAATGTAAGCTTCAAGCTATATTTGAACATGCAAAAAGGACCTGTTATGATAAGGAATGTCCAATCAAAGAGGCGGACGATCTCATTGACTATTTCAAAGAAATGGGACGTACATTAGTGTCGGATATTACGGATGAGGCATTTATTTTTGATAAGTTTACTGCATGGTATAAAAATGGTGTGACGGATATGGAAACCTTTGTGAAGGGATTACCGGATTTTACATTTATTGAACGTGAAGGTTCCTTTTGGGAGGCTGTTCCAAAGGGCTTTTCAAAGGCGACAGGTATAAAATATCTGCTGGATTACTATAAGATTCCGATTGAAAATGCGTATGTTTTCGGAGATAGCAATAATGACCTGGAAATGCTACAATATGTACCAAACAGCATTGCAATGGGTGTTTGTTCACCGGAGGTAAAGGCGATAGCATCCTATCGGACAGCGCGTGTGGAAGAGGATGGTATTCGGAAGGCGATGGAGCATTTTGGAATTATTAATTCATAAGTTTGAGGGACGTGTATGAAAAAGGATAAGCGCAGACAATTGCATATTCTTTCGTTGTTGACGATTCTTTTTGCCGTTTTGGCAATCTTTATGTTTGCGTTTTTCTTTGCACCGAAAAATCAGACACGTTTGCCTTTTGGAGCATTGTCGGTTTATGATGAACCATGGGTGCTGAAAAACTATGGCGGTGAAAACGATAAGCTTATTACACTACCATACAAATTAAAGGCTAAAGCAGGTGAAACGATTACCCTTATGAGCAGGGTTCCGGAGGATGTTACCGAGGATAGTGTGCTTGTTTTTGATACAAAATTTCAGAATGTCGTTGTATTGTTGAACGATGAACGCATTTATTCTTACGGCGTAATGAATAACCAGAAGCGTTTGAAAAATGCTGTTCCGTGCACGAATGTTGTAAAATTAGACGGTGCAAAGCCGGGGGATATTCTAACCATTTACATGGTTTCCGGTTATAGGAAATATAGTGGAAATATAAGTCAGATATATTATGGTCATGAAGGTAATTTGGCTTCCGGTATGCTTCGAAGACATGGACTTAGTCTTTTTGCTGCAATCACTTTGCTGCTTATTACATTGCTTGTAATAATAGCAATCCTGTTTATGAAAAAGGCGAATTTTGATAAGATGCGAGCACTTTATGCGTTTTGTTTTGCGATTTGTGCAGAGCTTTGGGCGATTGTGCAAAATCCTCTGCTGCAGTTTGTATTCAAAAACAAATTCGGCATGTATATGATGCAATGCATATTGCTGTTATTATTACCGGTATTATTTATGATGTATCAAAGTTGCTTTACCATGCGAAGACGTTTTGTGAAAATATTTGAATGGAGCGTCTATGTATTTTCAATCAATTTACTTACAGGTATTGTATTTCAGGCGTTGTCGGTTGTTGATTTTGCAAGCTATATGACCTTTACAAAAGTGATTGTATATATTGCTTTGTTTGGGTTAGTAGGTATTTTATATATGGCAAAGGAGACCTTTGAAAGTCAGGCACTTTATACAAATTTAATTGCAGGTGCGATTCTTTTTGTTGCTTGGACGGTCGAGATGGTTTTGTCGCTGTTTAAGTTTTACAGTGTGTGTGACGGACTTGTATTTATGCTTGGAATTTACACATATATTGTGTTATTATCTATTTCGATCATTCGACAAGTGATTCAAGAAGTGAATCAGGAAAAGGATACAGCCATAAACAGCATCAGTCTGGAAAAGAAACGTATTTTATCAAAGCTGAACATGAATCTTGTATATGGGGCACTAAATGATGTAATAGCGAAATTAAAAGATAAGGAATACGAAGAAAGCAAGCTTGTTTATGATACGTCCTTGTATTTGCAGAAAAATATGAAGGCAGCCGTATCTTCGGATGTTGTTCCTTTCACGGATGAACTTGCATACATTCGTGCCTATGCAGGAATCATTTGCAAAAAACATTCGCAGCTTGAATTTGTAATTGAAGATAAGGTTGTTGAATTTCGTGTACCATTTAATACGGTGGAACCGCTCGTGGAAAATGCTGTTTTAAACGGCGCATTAAAATCAAATTCTGATGGAAGAATAGTGCTTCGAAGCTATGAGCGGTTAGACTGTTTTGCAATTCAGATTGTAGATAACGGACCGGGTATAGGCCCTGATAAAATGTTTACAGGAAAGAAACAATACAAAGAAATAAAAAAGCAATTAAAAACTGCCTGCGGTGCAGCGATAGAGATAAAAACAAAGCAGGATAAAGGAACGATACTGACAGTTAAGGTGCCGAAGGAAGGCTATATTGTAAAGGAGTAGGCGATGACATTTTCAGAACAAATTTTATATGCGATATCAAAACCGGGTAAATATGGTGAGATGATCAAACTCAAAAAGGGAAGATCAAAGCTTTATGTTTTGGTCATATGTCTTGTACTTGGTATTATTACCTTTGCAGTGCCGGTAGGGGCACTGATTGCAAGCTTTGGGGGCTTTGAGAAGCTTTTTGACAAGCAGCTTGCAACACTTCGATACGAGGATGATCAGCTTAAGCTTGACACGAAGTTTTCGATGAAAATCGAAGATGCTACGATTTTGATTAATACCGATACTGCATCAGGAAAAGATGAGACTGTCAAGCGTGATGGTATGTATCTTACAGTAGGTAGCCATCGGGCTGTTCTTCTGTATACATTAAGCGGGAAGTCATATGAGTATCAGTCGATAGCGCTTAATACGTTTCTGGCGAATGGCTTTAATGTGTCATCTCTGAAAAACGGTATTCCGTTCATTTATGGGTATCTCGTGTTAATGTTTGTTTTTACGTGTGCCGGATTTTTTGTGAAGTATGCGATATGCGCACTTTTTCTTGTGTTATGTATTAAGAAATACATTGAAATGCGCGAAATTAAAATGTCCTTTGGACAGATGTTTATGCTATGCTTCTACGGTGAGTCGCTTGGCATTCTGATTTCGAACTGTAACGCTGCACTCGGCTTATTACCACAGTTTATTGTGAGCCTCGTGAGCGTGTTTATATCCGTTCGAATGATTGCTTCAGCAGTTGAAAAGCTTGATGGAGTGTAACAGCTCTTTAATTGCTTCGGGAGGCATTTTGCTCAAATTACTATTATGAAAACGGGAATCAAAAGTTACCTCTTCGCCAAGAAATGCCGGAGGGGTATATTTTTTTGCAGACTCTTCGTCCGGGAACTCAATTTCGGCAATAATAAGCCCCTCAAATATTCCTTCAAAAATATCAAGCTCAAGAATAAGCGATTCCGTGATTGGATGTACATAGCGTCGCTTGGTTATGATATTTCCGTCAGCTTTAGCAAGAAGCTCGTTGTATTCCTTTGCAGTAAGCGGCAGCTCGAACTCCTGACGTGCCATCATGCCGGAAGATTTCACTGTTAAAATGTATTGAGGATCGATAGCCTGACCGTCTGTTATTGTTGCTTTTTGGCGGACACGAATTACGGGACTCGTTTGTACATAAGCCTGTTCCAGAAGATAACATTGATCTTGTAGGAATTCCTCCGGAATAGAGGCAGGAATAAATTTACGTTCGATTTCCATATAGGACTCCTTTCATGTTTCTTACTTGAAGATTTACTGGATATATTATATACTGAACGCATGGGAAAATAAACCATTTGAGGAGGAATTTACTATGGCAAAGGTTTATATATTTTTTGCGACCGGCTGTGAAGAGGTAGAAGCACTTGCAGTCGTTGATTTATTACGCAGGGCAAAGATTGAAACAGTGATGGTTTCCGTGACAGGAGAGAAGATTGTTACAAGCTCACATGGTGTTTCAATTGTCACAGATGCATTATTTGAAGAGATTGACGATAGTGCTGATATGATTGTTTTACCGGGTGGACTTCCGGGGACACACAACCTGGCTGCTCATGCAGGACTTACACAGATGATTCATCGTTTTGATGCGGCCGGCAAATATTTGGCAGCAATCTGTGCTGCACCAACAGTATATGGCAAAATGGGGTTATTAGAAGGTCGTATGGCTACATGCTATCCGGGCATGGAGTCAGAACTTTTGGGTGCGACTACACTGGAAGATGGTGTAGTAATTGACGGACGCTATATTACAAGCCGAGGCCTTGGAACAGCGATTCCTTTTGGTCTTGCACTTGTCGGACTTTTGACAGACACAGAAACGGCAGAAGCACTTGCACATAAAATAGTTTATGAGTCAGAGCTTTTTGGGTAAGGAGTAGAATTGTGATTCAAATCAAGGTTAGTGAGATCGTAAAAGCAGTGAAAGGAACATTGCTATGTGGAGATCCTGATACAATCATTAACGATCTTTGCATTGATTCCAGAGAAATCAAAGCAGGCGATTTATTTATACCGATTATTGGTAATAATCAGGATGCACACAAATATATAGAGCGTGCACTTGAGGTTGGTGCAGCGACACTTACTTCGAGACACAGCGATACAGTCATTGCCAAAAAACCATACATTCAGGTGCTGGATACAGAAAAAGCATTACATGATATTGGTTATTACTTGCGTAGGATGTATGATATTCCGTTTATTGGAGTGACGGGCAGTGTTGGTAAGACTACAACAAGAGAAATGATATCGACTGCACTTATGAGCAGTCGGAATGTATATCAGACAAGCGGCAATTTGAATTCAACCTTTGGTGTCCCGCTTACACTTGCAAGAGCGACAGAGGGCGCTGAGGTTGCGGTTCTGGAAGCCGGCATCGGACAGCCCGGAGAAATGGAGATTCTTTCGAAGCTGATTCAGCCGGATATTGCAGTAGTCACTATGATCGGTGTTGCGCATATGGAACACTTCCACACGAGAGAAAATATCCTCAAAGAAAAGCTCGAGATTATTAATCACATGTCCCCGGATGGAACATTGTTCCTGAATGGTGATGATGAGCTGCTTGCAGATATGCGCGGCAGGCTTCCGGTTAAGACTGTCTATTATGGTACAAAAGACTGGTGTGATTACAGGGCGGAGAATATCCATATGGATAGTTATCGCTATGTATATGATTATGTTCATGATGACAAAAAGGTGACTGTTACCCTGAATGCGCTTGGCAGACATAACGTAGCAAATTCACTTGTTGGTATGGCAATTGCAGATTATTTGGGACTGAATCTAAAAAAGGCTGCCTGTGCATTTGAAACCTTCCGGGGTATTCGTCAGAGATTGATACAGATTCCCGGCAAATATACAATTATCGATGACACATATAACGCAAGTCCGGATTCGATGCGGGCAAGCATCAATGTGTTGGCAGATTTGCCGGAAGACGGCAAGAAGATTCTCGTTTTTGGTGATATGTTTGAGCTGGGTGCAGATAGCGAGAAGTATCATTATGAGGTCGGTCAGTATCTGGCAGATAAAAAGATCGATACACTTGTAGTAGTTGGCGATTTGGCGCAGAATATTATGAAGGCTGTACAGGATGCAGGTTCCCAAATTCAGTGTTACAGCTTTAAGGATAACGGAGAGGTTGCGCTTTTCCTGTTATCGGTTATGATGCCGGAGGATGTTGTTTTGATTAAGGGCTCTCATGGCATGAATTTAAGTGAGATTGTCAGCAACCTTATGGGCTGATTGGTTACACTAAAAAGGACTCGTTATATCCAAAAGAACGAGTCCTTTTTGTGTGCTTCGTGTTGCATATTATGACAATGAAGTTACTTTTCGCACAATCGGTATCTTTGGTGCGATTACTGAAAACAGTGTGCTTATCGTCAATACGATGATATACATTAAAACCCTGTGTTCTGCATAATATTCCGGTATGACCAATTTGATTTCGCGAATGATAATCTTATGTATGACATAAATTGCAAAGGTATTTCTCCCGATTAATGATAATGTTTTTGTTATGATATTTTTGTCCGAGGAGAAGTTGGAACAAAAAACAAACAGCCCCAACATAATAAAGAAAGTAAATACAGTTCCGTAGTTGAATGTCTGGTCGTATACAGTTCCTGATAATTTGCTCAATGTATAACCAAAAGTAAAAGCAAGCCCTGCTGCGAGTATGCCGAGGCTCACAAAAAGTCTTTTTTTGGAAATGAGCCAATCGTAGTAATGATAGATCATGCCTCCAAAACAAAAGAATACAAGATAGTATCCGTCGCCCCATACAGTGATTCGTTTGACAAACCCGTTTAATTCATCCAAAACAGGAGTTTCCATAGAAATGGATAATGCCGAACGAATTAAATTAATCGTATTGCGTCCGAGTATGAGTATAAAAGATATAATAAAAAGTGTTTGGAAGAGTTTAAAGTCATCATGGAATATTTTCCATATAGCGGGAACAAATAAGTATACAGCAAACAGGTATTGCAGGAACCAAAGACCACCGGTGTACTTGCTTCCGCCGTCACGTCCTGTTTGGAAGATGTGTACAAAAAACTCAGAAGGTGTCATCGAAAGTAATTCATGTCTTCCGATAATTACAATATATGCAATCATCCAGAATACAAGAAGACCAAATAACTTTGCACATTGTATATAGTGCTTTTTTACATCTAATGAAGATTTTTTTAGTATTAAAAATCCGTTTATGGTCACAAATAACGGTACGCCTTCTGATAAGAGGCGAAGGAAATACTGAAAGACTCTTGATGCTGTTGGCTGTTCAATAAAATCAATATGATACAATGGAACATGAAGTGCTAATACCAGCATTATTGCAATCGCTTTTAATAAATCCAGACTGTCTATTCTTTTGTTTTTGGTTGTTATTGTAGAGTTCAAAAAGATAATCCTCCCAATGTTTTTTTATTAAACTTCGATAATTGTATCATTTTATGTGATAACATGTCAATGTGCGTTAGGACCATGTTGATGTGTTTGGTACTTGGAAAACGCTTATTTTTTTGCTATAATAAAGCAAGCATTTGAGGAGGGAACACTATGCGTTTTGTGATACAGCGGGTGTCTGAAGCATCTGTTACGATTGACGGAATGGTTCGCGGGGCAATCGGTAAGGGTTTTATGGTGCTGATTGGCATTGAGAATCAAGATACAAATGAAATTGCAGACAAGATGATAAAGAAGCTTCTTAATATGCGTATTTTTGAAGATGAACAGGGAAAGACAAACCTTGCACTTACAGATGTGGATGGGGAACTTTTACTAATTTCACAGTTTACATTATATGCAGATTGCAAGAAGGGAAATCGGCCATCCTTTGTGAAGGCGGGTGCACCGGATATGGCTTTCAAATTGTATCATTATATTATTGAACAATGCAGTTTAATGGGCTACAAGGTACAACAGGGTGAATTCGGTGCAGATATGAAAGTTTCATTACTTAACGATGGACCGTTTACAATTCTGTTAGATAGTCAAGACTTATAGTAAAGGAGGATGATGTTATGTTAGGGGAAGAAAGAACAACAGGATCATGGGATTACCGTACATTACCAAACAAGACATTAGAGCTTGTTAAAAATACGGGAGATATGCGTCAGGAGGGTACCGGCTACTATACCGATAGTGAGTCCGAGATGCTCCTTGTTCTTGGATATCTCAATTACGGAGAGTTGACAGGTACGACAGAAGGTATGCGTGAGCAGATTGATGATGCTGTTCGACGTTTGCAGAGTCTTACACTTCGCGACCGCGAGGAAGAGGAAGCGAGCTTTGTCAACATTAATATTTAGTAGTATACCGAAGATTCGATCAAAGAAGGAATTAGCATGACAGAAGCATTTTCGCGTACAGAGCGATTACTTGGGAAAGAAAATATGGATCGACTGGCAAAAGCCAAAGTTCTTATTTTTGGAATTGGTGGTGTAGGTGGTCATGTCGTTGAAGCACTGGCAAGAATGGGCATCGGGTATCTTGAATTGGTTGACAATGATGTTGTAAGCGAGAGTAATCTTAACCGTCAGCTTGTTGCGACAAGGAGCACCCTTGGCCGTGCTAAGGTTGATGTTATGCGTGAACGTATTCTTGATATTAATCCGGATGCGATTGTTGAAACACGAAAATGTTTTTATTTGCCGGATTCGGCAGATGCATTTGATTTCACAAAATATGATTATGTTGTAGATGCCATAGACACGGTAACTGCAAAAATTGACATAATTATGAGAGCACAGACTTGTGGAACGCCGGTGATCAGTTCGATGGGAACCGGCAACAAGTTAGACCCGACAAAGCTTGTTGTGACGGATATTTATAAGACAACGATGTGTCCTCTTGCTAAAATCATGCGAAAAGAGCTTCGGGTGCGTGGGGTCAGGAGTCTTAAGGTTGTATATTCAACCGAACCCGCGATTAAGTCACCGGAATATGACAAGAGTGAGCGTCCGGTTCCGGGGAGTGTATCCTTCGTTCCGTCCGTGGCAGGTCTTATTCTGGCAGGAGAGGTTGTACGGGACCTTACCGTTACCCCTGTTCCCAGTCGTCACGGGTAATATTTTTTACCCATTTTTCACTCTTATAATGCGATAAAACCCATGGCCATTTTACAAACTCATCTGTACAGATGAGGAAGTAAACAACAAGTACAGGAAGCTTAAATACAAAAGCGGAAAGAAAGCCTAATGGTACAGCGTAGCACCACATATCAATCGTATCACAAATGAAACCGAATTTGCTGTCGCCACCGGCTCGGAAAACACCTGCAATTAAGGTTGTATTCACCGCGATTCCTGAAATATAGTAGGAGTTAATGAGCAGCATATATTTGAGATAGTGAAGCGCTGTGGCTGATAGGCTTTTTGCAGCATATTTTAGAATGATTGGCGTAGCTGCAAGAACAATCAGACCACCGGCTATACCGCTTATGACTGTAAGCTTCATGAGGCGGCGACCATCGTCCCTTGCCTGTCGAAGCTTACCTTCTCCAAGAACATTTCCGAGTAAAATCGTTCCCGCACTTGCAATACCGAAGCAAAGGATTGTTCCAAAGTTTCTGGCTACGATAACAAAGGAGTTTGCTGCAACGGCATCACTTCCTAAGTGTCCGATAATAACAGAATACATGGAAAATCCGAGCCCCCAGATAATATCATTTAGTAGTGCTGGAAGAGAGAGCTTAATGAAGTCCTGGAATAATGCTTTGTTTTTGATGAAAATAAAACGCAGTTTTAGTTTGACTTCAGCCTTTGTCACGGATACGAAAATGCACCCTATTAATTCGATGAGTCTGGAAATAGAGGTTGCAATTGCAACACCCTTAGCACCAAGCTTTGGAGCCCCAAGAAGGCCAAAGATAAAAACAGCATTAAATAGAATATTTAGTATAAATGCCATGCAGCTTAAAATTGTACAGACGGTTACATGATTACAGCTTCTTAATATCGATAAGTAAACCTCGAGCACTGCCCAGCTAATAAATGCAACACTCATGCATCGGATATAGTCAGCACCAATGTTAATGAGTGTTTGGTCATTCGTAAAAATATGCATCAGCTGTTTCGGAATACACAATGCAAGCAGACCGAAGAGAATACCGCTTGCTACAGAAATTCGAAGAGCAATTCCCTCAATAACTTCGATTGCACGATAATCTTTTTTTCCGAAGTATTGTGCAGTAAGCATTGTTACACCGGTGCTTAGTCCATAAAATACGGAGTGCAAAATACTTGTGTATTGTGAAGCCAGAGATACGGCGGAAATCGAATCCTGACCGGCGTAATTTAACATCAGCACATCCGCGGAACTGATGGCGGCACTCAAAATATTTTGGATAATAATCGGAAGAACAAGCCGAAATATTTTCTTGTTAAATTCTTTTTTTTCAGTGAGTAAATTTGTTGTTTCCATTATATTTGATAATCCCTTTTGTAAATGGTTTTTTGAGAAAAGTATAAATAGTATAGCACAATTGTAGCGTTTATTGAAACACTAATTTTTATGTGATAAAATACGATTATGAATAACGTTAACAACACAGAAAAAACAACTGAATCACTTGGTTTTGAGACGAAAACAAAACAGATGCTGGAGGCATTGTATGCGTGGTATCCGGACCATGCGCGCGATCTGCCGTGGCGAAGAGATAACGATCCTTATCATGTATGGATTTCAGAAATCATGCTGCAGCAAACAAGAGTGGAGGCTGTAAAAGAATATTATGTCAGATTTTTGAAAAAGCTTCCTACGATTGCGTCATTAGCACGAGTTTCGGATGATATGTTGATGAAATTGTGGGAGGGTCTCGGGTATTATAATCGGGCACGCAATTTGAAAAAGGCGGCCATCGAGATTGAAGAAGTGTATGGCGGCAGTTTCCCGGATACATATGAGGCGATACGTTCTCTTCCGGGAATCGGAGCTTATACGGCAGGTGCAATAGGTTCCACTTGCTTTGAACTTGAGACACCTGCTGTGGATGGAAATGTGCTTCGTGTGTTTTCCCGTGTAATGTCATATAAGGAAATTATTGATAAGCAGTCCACAAAGGAAGCCGTTTGCCGGGAGCTTGCAAAGGGATACGAATATGGGAAATGCAAGCTTGCCACGCAAAGTCTTATGGAACTTGGGGCAACGATTTGCGTCCCGAACGGAGCTCCCCACTGTATGGAATGTCCATTGGCACATATTTGCGCGTCAAAGGATCATGATGGGTGGAAAAATCTGCCGGTTCGTGCCGAAAAAAAGAAACGAAAAATCGTGGATATGAGCGTGTTTGTTCTCCGGTGCGATCACACCTTTGCAATTCGAAAACGGGAAAAAAAGGGTCTTTTGGCCGGTTTGTGGGAATATCCGAATACGGATCGGAAAATGGATGTGCAGACGGCACTAAATTATGTGTCCGGTCTTGGTGTTTCGCCTGCCAAGCTTCGAATGCAAACGAATTACACACATATTTTTTCACATGTCGAATGGAGAATGACCGCATATTTTATTGATTGCATGGAAGCAACCGATGATTTTATATGGACAACGCGAGAAAAAATATTGACGGATTATGCACTTCCGTCCGCATTTCGTTCATTTTTGGATGTTTCTGCCGATATAGACATTGACTAAAATCTTGTAAAAACGACGTTTTTAGTGTATAATATATGAGTGGAATAATTGGTGGACGCCAATGATTTGTCCGAATTCTTCAAATAGATTTTTTTGATCCAGGGAAGGACTATATATGGGGTACGATGAAAGAAGAGCACAATTTCATGAAGCATTTTTGGATATGGTTGAATTCTTTAAAACATCCGAGCATGTAACGGCAGTGACGAATCAGGCAGATGTCGTTATTCGCTGCTACGAACTTTTACGAATCGGAAAGCTTTGCGTTCACATACGAAACCATACATCCGTTAACGGATCGTTGGGAGAGTATTCAACAATTGTTGCGTATGACTCCGGGAAAGAAGATACAGAACGTGTAATCCAAAAGGAAAAGTTTTATCAGGACGAGAAACTTGCCTGTTACACGATTTACCAAATCGAAGGTCAAGAGGATTGGACAGAAGATGAGCTGCGTGACATTGATATGATTGTTCATGTGAATTTTCTTTTCAACAGTCGTTCAAGGCTTGTTGTCCTGATGGAGAGAGCTCGTTATTTGGACAAGGATTTTGAAATTCCGAACATTCAGCAATTTATCAAGGATGTCAACAAATTTGTTGATCAGGAAAGAATTTCAGAATATGGCACATGTCGTTTTAATGTCAAAAACTTAAAATATATTAATGCACAGATTGGTTTCCTGATGGGAACCTCTGTCTTAAAAAAATACATAACGAATATACAAGATTTTCTTGGAGAGAACGGAACTGTTTATCGTGTCGGTGGTGACAATTTCATTGTTATGTACAAGCAGGAATTATTTGAGCAATTAAGAGATATGCTTCTTGAACACGATATGATTACCGGTGTTGCGATGCTTCCGGAAATCAAAATTGGTTCTAGGGCAGGATATTATTTCCCGATGGATATCGATACTGCGGACACCGTCATTCGTAATACAAATGAATGTGGTTTACTGGCGAAGCAGCTGAAATATGAGGATTATATGATATACAATGAGGGACAGCGGGTTAAGCAGCGTCGCATGCAGGAAATCGTTAAGGATGCAAACCGCGGTTTTATCAATGAGGAGTTTCTTGTATATTATCAGCCAAAGATGAATTCAAAGAATAATCGTTTGATTGGTGCGGAAGCATTATGTCGTTGGATGCGCGAAGGTCAGATGGTTTCGCCGGATAGTTTTATTCCTGTACTTGAGCAAAGTAATGATATTTGCAAGCTTGATTTTTATATGCTGGAGCACGTTTGCAGAGATCTTCGCAGGTGGATTGACACAGGCTTTGAGGTTGTACGAATTTCAGTCAATTTCTCTCGCGTGAATTTAACAAATGCAGATTTTACAAAGAAGGTTATTGAGATTATTGATCGATATAAGGTGCCGCATGAGTATATAGCGGTTGAACTGACGGAAACTGCGATTGATGTCAGCTTTGAGACACTGGCGAAGGTTGTTAATTCGTTGAACGAGGCGGGGGTTTGTACTTCTGTAGACGATTTTGGCATTGGTTATTCTTCCTTAAATATCATTCGGGATTTGCCTTGGAAGGTACTGAAGCTTGATCGAAGCTTTTTGCCATTGCCGGATGACAAAGAATATGAACAAAAGAAAATCATGCTGTCGCATATGATTTCAATGGTTCAGGCACTTGGACTTCAGTGCATCGCGGAAGGTGCGGAAGTGAAGGAGCAAATCGACTTACTGGCAGAATGCGGATGTTATTTTATTCAGGGATATTATTATGACAAACCGCTTCCGAAAGAAGAATTTGAAAAGAGATTATCGTTGGGTGACGATTAAGGAGACTTTATGAACACAGATAGATTAGAGGCAGGGGTAAGTAAAAAAATCAACCACTTTATGAAGTTTTTGATGGGTTTTTCGATTAGCTTTGCACTTGCAACCTATGGAGTTGTTGCCTCCGGTCATTTTTCAATCAAAATGTGGGGATTAAGCCTTTTATTATCCTTTATATTGACTTTTATTATCACGGTTGCGTTTCCGATTCATCAGATTGCCGAAGTGGTGGCCGGCAAAATAAAATTTAAATTCCTCACAAAACTTGTATCCGTATTTGTTGTAAATTTCTTTTATGTTTTTATTATCACAACTGTACTTGTCTGTGTTATGTTAACTATGGCGAATCGGGAGATTTCGACAAAAGCAGATGAATTAAGCAAAGAGCTTAAAACAGTTGAAGAAGGAATTAAAGATTGTGAAGCAAAGCTTGCCGAAATTCCGGAACGTACACACGAGTATATAGAGGTCAATACACAATATAGTGAGCTGAAGGATACGCAGAAGATAATAAAGGAACGAATAAAAAAGCTTGAGACGGATAAGCCTTCCATCGTAAAAACACTTCCAAAATCCTTGGTTGTTAGTTTTGCTTTGTCATTTCTTCTTAGCTTGGTATTGGAACCGGTATATTTGCGAATCGCAAAAAGACGATACATCAAAAGACCATCGGTTGATGATCTTGAGTAGTATTGTCATTCGTTCCAATTGCTTTGAAAATAACGATTTCGATATTCTTTTGGTGTTAATCCGGTATGCTTTTTAAATACAGAAATAAAATATGAGTGGGAACTGAAACACAAATAGTTGCTGATGATTGAATAATCATATTCAGAATATTTGAGCATGTTTTTGGCGGCTTCGATACGTGCAGACTGAAGGTAGGATTTGAGCCCCATTCCTGTTTCCCGCTTGAATAACGACGAAAGATAGCTGCTGTTTACGTGTAATTCGGCAGCTATTTCGCTTTCTTTAATGGGAGAACGGAGATGCTTGTGGATATAGTTGATGGCCTGTAATACGACTTTTGACATAACCGCCTGCGTCTTTTTGTTTTGCATAAGATTTGTGAAATCAAAAATCATTTCTTTATGGAGCGCGGCAATACTGTCTTCGTTTTGGATTGCATCTGCGCGCTGAATATATAAGTCTGAAAGTGTGTAGGCGGTTTCTGTCGGGAGACCACCTTCAATGCAAAATCGGGTGATGAGTGCAACAGAAACAATAAAATGATAACGAATATTGCGAATCGGACTAGGGGATAGAATGCCCATTCCTGTTGTAGAAAGTGGCGTAAAAAGTTCTTTGACCTGCTCTGTATCGCCTTCTTGTACAGCGCGGTAGAAACGCAGTTCCTTTTGATAATTTGTATGAAAAATCTGATTTTCGCTTTGTATCAGCAAAGCTTTTTCTAATTCTTTATAGGTCCCCATCTTATTATCTCCGTTTTAAAATTGCAGGATTGCTTATGTGTCAGTATAAAAGGATAATATCATTTTTTTAGTGAAATTTATAGATATTATTCAAAAAAATTATAAAAATCTAAAAATAATGATATAAACAGCCCTTGAAATTATGATAACAATTTATTAGTGAATAAAAATTTACAGGCATTGTTTCAAATGAAAAGGGCAGGTCGGATGCTATGC
>CALYVE010000009.1 GCA_945492935.1 uncultured Lachnospiraceae bacterium | reverse complement strand
AGCGGTGGTTTTTTTGTTGCCTAAAAAATACCTCTTCTTTTTCTAAATCTGATATGCTACAATGAAATTATCTATGTAAAACAATATTTACCTGAAATTAAGAAGGCGAAAACAATGGCAAAACGAGTACATCGGTATGACAAATTAGATAATACGGCGCATCTTTTTCCTGTGATAACAGGGGAAAGCATGAGCAATGTGTATCGTGTGGCGGCGGTGCTGAAGGAGGACGTGGATCCGGAGCTTTTGCAGCAGGCACTTGATACGGTTTTGCCATATTTTGAGGTGTTTGGCGTGCGTATGCGCAAGGGACTGTTCTGGCATTATTTTGAGACGAATGTGAAGCCTGCTCCAAAGGTAAAAGAGGAGCATGCATATCCTTGTCGTTATATTAATCCGTATGACAATAATGATTATCAGTTCCGTTTGAGCTACTACAAAAAGCGTGTCAATCTTGAGGTGTTCCATGTGCTGACAGATGGAAATGGTGCGCTTATGTTTTTGAAGGAAATCATTTATCAGTATTTGCGATATCGATATCCAAAGCTTCTTGAAGAGGTAGATGACTGCCTTGTTGTCGACACCTCGCTTGATAACGATGACAGTTATCTTCGCAATTACAGACAGAGCGCAAAGAAGACCTACAAAACGGACCCGGCATTTGTTGTTTCAGGACAGAAAATGCCAGGCTATCAGATTGGTGTCATTCATGGACGCATTCAGGTCGAACAAATCAAAAAGGTTGCCAAAGCTTATGGTGTAACAATCAACCACTATCTTGTTGGCACCTTTGTTTGGTCGGTGTACAAATCATTTTTACAGGGTAAATTAAACAAGCCGATTCGTGTATGCGTGCCTGTGAATTTAAGACCATATTTTGATTCCGATACAACAAAAAATTTTTTTGTTATTGTTTCGGCCGCATTTACACCGACGAAGGAGCAATATACCTTCGAGGAGGTTTTGCAGAGTGTTGCAGAGAGCCTTCGCACACAGATTACGAAAGAAAATTTAGAGAATCTCATGTCCTACAATGTGTCCAATGAAATGAATCCGCTGCTTCGTGCAGTGCCACTTGGCATCAAGGGGATGGCTATGAGAATTATTTACAAAAATTCTGCAAGAGCGAACACTACAACCATTACAAATCTTGGTGTAGTATCAGTCGCAGAACCATATAGAGAATATATTGATGAGTTTCATGCAGTGCTTTCTATGTCACGCGGACAGCATATCAAGGGTGCAGTTTGCTCGTATGGTAATAAGCTTGTGTTCACGTTTAGCAGTCATTTGTATGATACAACGATTCAGAAAATCTTTTTCAGACAGCTCGTGAGCGACGGCTGCGAGGTTGAGATAGAGACAAATGGAGCGTATTATGAATAATTGTCCAAGATGTAAACTAAATATCAAAGATGACGCTCTTGTGTGCCCGCTTTGTCACGGCGTAATAAAAAGAGAGCATGCGAAAGATTTTGCCAATGTGAATGAAAATTCCTATGAGAACAAAATTGTCGATACAAAGGATCTGTTTGCTTCAGAAAATGAATCGGGCGTGACAGCGGAAACTACAACGGAAACGACAGATGCTCTGACAGACCAAATAACACCAACAGAAGCAACAGACCAAACGGCACCAACAGAACCGGCAACACTGACGCCAACGATTGATTTCTATCCGGATGTCCATCCTGCCATGCGCAAAAATATTCTGTTTCTGAAGATATTATGCTTTGTGGCAGTTGTCGCTGAGATTGGGATGCTGTTCATAAACTTCATTGTCAGTCCGAAAATGAAATGGTCGCTTATCACAGGTGTTGCCATGTTCTATGGATGCTTTACCATTTGTATATCTGTTCTTCAAAACCGAAGCCTGCGCAGGAAAATTCTTGTACAGCTTATCGTAGGAATTTTGGTTATGTTCGCGTTGGATTACCTGATCGGATACAATGGTTGGGCAATTGAAATAGGTACTCCAATTGCAATTTTAAGCGTACAGCTGTTGGTTCTTATTTTGATGATTGTTTACCGAAATCGCTGGCAGAGCTACTTGTTTTTGCAAGTGGCAATCGTTGTTATGAGTTTGTTTTTTGTTGTGCTTATGCTTTTGGGTATTATGAAACACAAGGTGCTCACAATCGTGGCATTTATGGTTACTATACTTATTTTGGTTGCACTTTTATTGTTTGGCGGGCGCAGAGCCGGTGATGAATTAAAAGAGAGGTTTCGTATATAAATTATGGAAGAACAAAAGGATGGTATCAGCAAACGTGCAGTTGTTGTAAAACGTTTGATTAAGGAATTTAATAAAAATGTCACGCTCAAGTCATACTTCATTGAAAAGAACCGAAGTGAGAGTGATATTGATAAAAGCTTCAAATATCCGGAGCATTTGACGACACGTCTGATTGAACGAAAGAACTATAAGATGGAAATGCTTTCGCCGGTTGAAGGCGAATGCGATTGGGTTGTACTTCAGCTTCATGGCGGCGGATATGTCAGCGCATTTAAGAATAATTATCGTACAATGGCCGGGCTGTATAGCGAGGTTTGTCCGGGCGCATGTGTGCTTTCGGTGGATTATCGTGTTGCACCGGAACACCCGTATCCGGCAGCACTTGAAGATGCAATCGATGCCTACCAGTGGTTACTTGATGAAGGATTTGAAGCAAAACACATTTTTCTTGCAGGCGACTCGGCAGGAGGGGGACTTTCTCTTGCACTTGTGATGTATTTGCGCGAGCATAATATTTTGCTTCCGGCAGGAATTGTGCTTATGTCACCATGGGCAGACCTTACGGCGAGTGGCGCATCTTATGATGACAATTATGAGGTCGATATTGTATTTGGAAATCGCAGGGACAGTCTGATATATGGCAACCCGTATAGTGATGGAAGTGATCCGAAGGATCCTCACATTTCACCTGTCTATGGCGAATTCAATGGTTTTCCGCCAATGTTAATTCAGGTTGGTTCGGAAGAAATGTTACTCGATGACTCAAAAAGGGTTGCTGCAAAAGCAAAACAGGCAGGGGTCTCCGTGCGGTATTCGGAATATCCTGGCATGTTTCATGTGTTCCAGATGGCTGCAAAATCAATGCCGGAAGCAGGGAAGGCGTGGAGCGAGGTTGGCAAATTTTTTGAATTATTACAAGGGGAAGATTAATATGGTTATTGGCATTACAGAACTTAACATTGCGTGGGAAGATAAGGAAGCAAACAAGAAAAAGGTTATTGAGGCCATTGAAATTTTTGTTGCAAAATGCAGAGAAATGCGCGTTGGTCAGAATGCGCTTTTGCTCTTTCCGGAAATGACGCTTACAGGTTTTTCCATGAACACGGATATGACGACAGAAACGAATCGCGAGACTGTGGATTTTACGCGAGGTCTTGCGGATAAATATGATATTTCAATTGGTATTGGTTGGACAAAATCAGTAGATACCGAAGATTTGTGTGAGAATCATTATTCGATTGTAACTCCGAAGGAGGAGGCTCTTGATTATGCAAAAATTCACCCGTTTACCTATAGTGGTGAGGATAAATTTTACCGTGGCGGGGACCACCTTAGTGTGTGCAAAATCGGAGATTTTAATGTTGGTTCCGTCGTTTGTTATGATTTGAGATTTCCGGAATTGTTCCGTAAGATTTCTGATTTGTCGGAGCTTATTGTCGTTCCTGCAAATTGGCCGGAGGCACGTGTTTATCATTGGTCGACCTTGCTTGCAGCACGCGCGATCGAAAATCAGTGCTATATCGCAGGTATCAACTGCGTGGGAGATATCGGAGGTGTATATTACAGCGGCGCATCTGCTATGTATGATCCAAGCGGTAAGCTTATTGAGAGCGAAAAGCATATGCTTAAGGATGGGATTTCAAGCGTGCTTGTTTATGATTTGAAAAATGATGTAGCAGATGTTCGTAAAGCTTTTCCGGTGCAGCAGGACAAGGATCTTGACAAGATTATGAAAATGAGTATTCAGACAACCTTGAAAATGCAAAAGCCAAAGAAAATTACAATGGACGTTGAGTGATTTTTGATATTGTTGATGTGGACGATATGTATGGTCTGAAGGCATGATTGATGTGATGACTATGGTTGCTGACGCATACTGTGATTGCTTTGTGGGATATAAGAAGTTTTTGGAGGAAGTTTTCTTATGAAAAAGGCGCAGATTATTATTGACCGTGATTTTGTAATTGGAGCGATAGATAAGCGTGTTTACGGCTCATTTATTGAGCACCTTGGTCGCGCTGTGTATGATGGCATTTATCAGCCGGACAGCGAATTTTCAGATGAGCAAGGTTTTCGTAAGGACACACTTACTCTTGTAAAAGAGTTAAATGTGCCAATTGTCCGTTATCCGGGTGGCAATTTTGTTTCAAGCTTTTATTGGGAAGATAGTGTAGGACCTAAGGAGACCAGACCAAGCCGTGTGGATCTTGCATGGAAAGTAATTGAATCAAATCAATTTGGGTTAAATGAATTCTGTGACTGGTCAAAAAAGGCAGGCTGCGATGTAATGATGGCCATGAATTTTGGTACCCGTGGTATGGAGGCTGCGCTTAATCTTTTGGAGTACTGCAATTTTGAGGGTGGCACGAAGTACAGCGAGCTTCGCAAACAGCATGGTTACGAGAAGCCGCACAAAATCAAGACGTGGTGTCTTGGAAATGAGATGGATGGTCCATGGCAGATTGGGCAGAAGACGGCGGATGAATACGCAAAGCTTGCTGCACAGACCGGAAAGGCAATGAAGGAAATGGATCCGGATATTGAGCTTGTTGCATGTGGCAGTTCGTATCATCAGATGCCTACTTTTGGCGAGTGGGAAGCATGTGTTTTAGAGGAGGGATATGACGTTATTGATTATATATCCATGCACCAATATTACGGAAATCCGGACGATGATACACCAAGCTTTCTTGCGAGCAATGTTGATCTCGACCATTTTATTCAGAATGTCATCGCAATTTGCGACTATGTGAAAGGTAAGAAACACAGCAAGAAGACAATTAATATTTCACTCGATGAGTGGAATGTTTGGTACCATTCAAACGAGCAGGATAAACGATTGGAAAAATGGGTACAAAAACCGCATCAGCTTGAAGATGTTTATAATTTTGAAGATGCACTTTTGGTTGGAAGTATGCTGATTACCATTTTGCGCCACGCAGACCGTGTAAAAATGGCTTGCCTTGCGCAACTTGTAAATGTGATTGCACCGATTATGACGAGTGACACGGGTGTATGGAGGCAGACAACCTTTTACCCGTATCTGCATGCTGCAACATATGGTCATGGTACGGTATTGAATACGATTGTAAATTCACCAACCTACGAATCAAAAAAGTATGGTGAGGCTGCTTACCTTGACAGCGTAGTTGTGTATAATGAAGCGATTGATGAACTTGTTTTGTTTGCTGTTAATAAGAATCTTTCGGACGATCTGGAAGTATCGATGGAACTTCGACAATTTGCTGACTACAAAATTGCTCAGCATATCAAAATGCATCATGACGATGTCAAGGCGGTCAATACAGAGGAAATACCGGATAATGTTGTGCCGGTTGTTGGAGGAACGTCTGAAATCCATGATGGAGTTTTGAAGGCTGTTTTCGAGAACAAGAGCTGGAATGTGATACGTTTGAGACGTGGGTAAACGTCGCATAGCGGCAAGAATCGATAAGGGCCGGCAAGAGGCCGGCAAAAGACCGACAAGGAAAGCCGACAATATAGAATTATAGAAAAAAAGGAAGAATATATGTGGACAATTGAGGATGCGAGAGCGTATTTTATGAATGATCGATTTGCGATGGACACAACCGGAATTGAGATTTTGGATGTGAAGGAAAAATATGCAAAATGTTCTTTTGCGGTTGATGAGCGCCACCAAAATGCAACCGGTCATGTAATGGGCGGTGCAATTTTTACACTTGCCGATTTTGTGTTTGCGGTTGCAACGAACACACGCGAGTCTGTGACGGTTACAACGACGAGTCAGATCAGCTATCTGAGTGCCCCAAAGGGTAAAGTGCTTTATGGCGAGAGCAGACTTTTGAAGGATGGAAGAAGAAATTGTTTTTACGAAATCAACATTACAGATGAGCTCGGTACATTCGTTGCTGTAGTATCTACTACAGGCGTGCATTTGTAATCGGATGAAGTTGCAGTTGATTTATTAACGTCTATTTGCCTGATGGTATTGAATGCCATCAGGTTTTTTATTATTTACCGCGGCCTTGTGGCGCGGGGGCCTGCCGGCAGTGCAATCAAAAGAATTGCTGATGAAGCATAAACGAAACCTTAAATTCCGGATGTGGAAATAAACAAAAAAATACTTGCAATACCGAACATATGTTTGTATAATAATAAAAAGGTTAAATAGACTATAATATTAAGAATTTGCTTGGCTTATTCTATAACTGCGTGTGAGGACGAAACAACTCGGAAAGATGAAACAGGCAGAATGATGACCCTGCTCGGAGTGTTGAACCTGGTCAGAATGATGCCCAAGCTCAGAATGATGCCCCGGCTCGGAAAGATGATTGAATTAGGTAAGACGGTATGATGGAAAAGATAGATATTATGAAAAATATGCAAAGCTCGAATAATGTTAACATGCAGAGTGATACTGTATCGAAATGTGAACTCGGTGTCGTTAAGGATTTTTCTACACAGGAGAAATTAGAGATTCTGGCAGATGCTGCAAAGTATGATGTGGCATGTACGTCCAGCGGCTCAGATCGGCGTGGGCAGAAGGGGATGCTTGGCAATGCAAGTGCTGCAGGTATTTGTCATAGCTTTGCTGCAGATGGACGATGTATTTCACTGCTTAAGATTCTGATGACAAATCATTGTGTTTACGATTGTAAATATTGTATTAATCGTGCGAGCAACGATGTGCCGCGTGCGACATTTACGCCTGAAGAGATTTGTGAGCTTACGGTTGAGTTTTATAAGCGTAATTATATTGAGGGCTTGTTCCTTAGTTCCGGTGTTTTGAAGAATCCGACTTATACGATGGAGAAGATGTGTGAGACGCTTGTTTTGCTTCGTACCAAATATCATTTCAACGGATATGTTCATGTGAAGACAATACCGGGCGCGTCAGATGAGCTTCTTGCCAGAGTGGGTTATCTGGCTGATCGTATGAGCATCAATTTGGAACTTCCGACGGCAGAGAGCTTGTCGAAACTAGCTCCAAACAAGAATTTTCATACGATTTTGGAACCGATGGGCAAGGTTCGTGATACGATAGCTGCACACCGTATGGCAATTGGCAAGGATCGACATATGGAGCGCGCATCGGGAAATCAATATTTAGGCAACAGTATTTTTCAGTCAAGACAGGATATGCTTTCTTCAAACAATCACGGCTATATTGATAAGGGAAATGCTGAGATAGCCAAGATTCTTGGAGTGGGCAATCAATACCTTTCAACGGCACATAATTACGAGCTTGCACCGCGTGATTTGACCAATCTGAAACGTAGCTTCGCCCCTGCCGGACAGAGCACGCAGATGATTATCGGCGCAACAGGGGAGACGGATTACACTTTGATTCAGACAACGCAACAGCTTTATACCGGCTACGATTTGAAACGTGTTTTCTATTCGGCATATATTCCTTTGAATGAAGATGCGGCACTTCCTGCACTTGGAACTGCACCTCCGCTTCTTCGAGAGCATCGATTGTATCAGGCAGACTGGTTGCTGCGGTTCTATGGATTTCGCGCGAACGAATTGCTTTCGGAGAAAAAACCGAATTTTAACGAATTGTTAGACCCGAAGTGTGACTGGGCATTGCGTCATATAAATCAATTTCCGGTAGATGTGCAGACTGCCGGTTATGAATTGTTACTTCGTGTTCCGGGTATTGGACCGACTTCTGCTAAGCGAATAGTACAGGCGCGTCGATATGGAAAGCTTGATTTTGATGCGTTGAAAAAGATGGGAGTTGTACTTAAAAGAGCACACTATTTTATTCTTTGTGGCGGAAGACAGATGTACAAGACGCCGATTGAGGAGCAATATATAACAAGACAACTGATTGGAGTCGACCACAAACAAAACTGGAAAGTGGCACATTCTTCGGAGGGTTATAATCAGATGTCGTTGGCTGATTTTGGAATTGCGTGACAGCATGAACTGCTGTGGCATTCTTTTGATTTTGCTATAATTAGTAACTTGTTGAAGCAGGAAGCCCATTGGCTTTAGACAATGGGTAGTTCACTACAGAATGTTTGACTGGTTGTAGGTGATAGAAATGAAGATTTTTACTTGTAAAGACAGATTCGAAGATATGATGACGTGCATTTATGTTGCATGGGAAGAGGCCTTGAAAATTGGTCATGAGAATGTTCATGTGCAGCGAGAACCAATCTTTCAGGAAAGCCTGTTTGATCAATATATCCATGTTGATGCCGATATGGATAAGGTGCAGAAGGTCGTGCGCTCTATTAAAGGGCAGATAAGCTATGAGGCTTATAGCTATGTTTACTATGCTTCCTTGTCGATTCGTGAGGATGCATTACAGGCAATCTACAATTTTTTACGGGTAGGTTTTGCGACCGGTCCTGCAGTATGTAGTATGCATGCAAATCCACATGTTATGAGAATTTTTGATATTAAGCGTAAGGTGGCAAATGAGAGTCATCATTTTCTGGAGTTTGCCAGATTTAATTCCTTGAATAACCAGGTCTACGTCTGTCATCTGGAACCGAGAAGCGATGTTATTATGTTGGTTGGAAGACATTTTGAAGACCGTATGCCATCCGAACACTGGATGATTATTGATGATAATCGAAAGACTGCCTGTGTGCATCCCAAGGATGGGGAGACGTATTTGCGCTATCTGACAAGTGAGGAGTTCGAAGCTCTTCGGACAACCGAAACATACGAGGACCCTTACACGGATATGTGGCGTGGTTTCTTTCATGCAATTAGCATTAAGGAACGTGAAAATCGAAGATGCCAGAGAACATTGTTCCCTATCTGGAAGCGTAAACATGCGACAGAATTTATGCAATAAAACTCAAGGAACCATCACCGTGAAGAAAACATGCGGGTTAAATCGCGAAGAAAACATTCGGAAAACCGTAAAGAAAGTTTCAGAATAAACCGTGAAGAAAGCCTCCGGAAAACCATAAAGAAAGCATCCGGAAAACCATAAAGAAAGCATCCGGTTAAGAAACGTGTCAACGATTCCTTGACAGAAACTAAAGCGTTGAAAAGTTTGCATTTTCGACGCTTTTTTTGTATAATAAACTCTGTATAGGCATCTATAGGAATGCGCTTTACAAAGGTATGGATGAAATAACATGCAGTACGTTTTTATAATGGAGGCGTGAGGTATGCGTAAGAGAATCGCAGTAATTACTGCACAAATAGATGAATACAGACAGAATGAATTTTTGACCAGGTTTTCCAAGCGTGCATATGAGCTTGACTATGATGTTTGTATGTTTGCGATGTACCAGAAATTTCAGACAACAGATATGCGTAGTGCAGGAGACTCTAATATTTACGAGTTGATTCAGTATGATATGTTTGACGCGATTTTGTTTATGCCTGATACCGTGCTTGTACCGGGTGTGAGTGATCGCATATTGCAACGTATGCGTGAACGCTTTCATGGACCGGTTTTGGTATTTGAACTTGATAATCCATATTATCCGACCATCAAGATTGATCATTATGTCCCTATGCGACAGATTGTTGATCATATGATTGAGATTCACGGATATAAGGATATTGCCTTTATCGGCGGTAAGAAGGAACATCCACATTCCGTTCAGCGTTTGCAGGCATTTTATGACAGTATGGAAGAACATGGTTTGGCTGTTCGTGATGAGTGGGTATTTCATGGAAATTATTGGTATGACAGCGGCAATGCAATTGCAAGAAAAATCCTCAAGCTAGAGAACAGACCCCGTGCGCTTATTTGTGCGAATGACTGTATGGCAATTGGTGCAGCCGCATATTTAACAGAGCATGGAGTACGTGTTCCGGAAGATATTGCTATAACAGGTTATGAGTCCATTGATGAAGGTAAGACAAGTCCGATTCCTCTTACGTCTGTAACACTTCCGTTTGGAACCTATGGTGCTTATTCTATGCAGTGGCTTCACAATGCATTAACCGGCAAGCCCGAGCCTTTGTTAGATAAGACCGCAGAAATCTACATGGGTGGAAGCTGTGGCTGTGAGGCATATGATATTATTGTAACAAAGAATTTAAGAGATGAATGGAAAACGGTTCATTCGGATCGTAGCTATTCCTCAGATTTTAATGATATTACAGAGGATCTTTTGTCACAGACAGATTTTGCAAATTTCTATCAGACGGTAATGGATTACACATATCAGATACGTCCGTTTAAGACTTTTCATATATGCTTAATTGATAACCTTATGATTGCGGATAAATATATTGGGGATGGTGCCAGACATATCGGCTATCCGGAGCAGATGTACCGTGTTCTTCGCTGCCAGGGAAATGACGAAAACCTTAATAATGTGATTTCGAACGAGGATAGCTTCGAAACAAAAAAAATGTTACCGGATCTTTGGGAGGAAACACCTGCTCCGATGGTATACGTTTTTAACCCGATTTATTTTAATGATCGGTGCTTCGGTTATTCGGTTGTGACATATAGTGGAAGGCATTTTCATTACGATGAGACTTTCCGTGTCTGGATGAAGAGTATTATGCAAGGAATGGAAGCCTGCTTTAGGCAGCTTGGATTGCAGCAGCTGATTGAGAAGATGAAGGCGGACCAGATTCGAGATGCCTTAACCGGATTATATAACTATCAGGGCTTTTTGCAAAAGGCCGTTCCTATGTATGAGACTTGTCGAAAGCAACAGATTGCGATTAATATTCTGGCTCTTGACATTCAGGATCTCAAATCAATTAATTCGCAGTTTGGTCGCGATATTGGCGACCGTGCGATTAATTTGCTTGCGCGCATTTTGCAGGATTCCGTGTCGGATCAGGAGATTGTCTGTCGTATGTGTAATGACGAATTTCTGATTATGCTGATTGGAAGTTCTGCCGAGTGGCGTACAGAGGATGTGATCAATTGTGTTCGTACAAAGCTTAGCAATATATCGGTTTTAGGAGATCGTCAGTTTACGGTTCATGTGGAATATGCTGTACAGACAGCGAATTATGATAGAGATGGCTCGCTTGAATATCTAATTAACCGAGTTGTTAATCTTAAGAATCGCAAGAAGTCTGACAAGCGACGCAATATGCTTGCAATGACCAATTTATCAGAGGATGATATTCGTCGAAATCAGGTAGTATCAAAAATTATAGATGACAATCTTTTTGAATATCATTTCCAGCCATTGGTACGTGCAAGAGACGGATCGATTTTTGGTTATGAAGTACTTATGAGAAGTGT
This sequence comes from uncultured Lachnospiraceae bacterium, assembly GCA_945492935.1. GTDB lineage: Bacteria > Bacillota > Clostridia > Lachnospirales > Lachnospiraceae > Coprococcus_C. Next base: position 4,084 of record CALYVE010000009.1, on the reverse strand, counting down.
GGATCCTTATTTACTGTCACCGGGACAGATTTTGGAGGGAGCAGCCTGTCTTGGAAGATTGTATGACATCGAGAAGGCAACGTTCTACAACGTGCTTGGCTTGATGGAGCAGTATGGTGACCGTGTTGGCAATCGTAAGATATTTATGAATTCACTGCCGGCTTACCAATTGACAGACGAAGATATGAAACGTGTTGAGGGCTTATTATCGCGTTTCTCTCGCAACATAGTTATCGAAATTACGGAAGAATCAGAGCTCAGTGACGCACAGCTTGCCCAGCTCAAGGAACAGCATTCACGTATTCATCTTGAGATGGCACTGGATGATTATGGCTCAGGTTATTCCAATATCAACAACCTGCTTCGATACATGCCGCAGTATGTAAAGATTGATCAGATGCTTATCAGCGAGATAGAGAAGAATCCGCATAAGCAGCATTTCGTTCGAAGCATCGTCGAATTTGCACATAACAATCACATAAGCGCTTTGGCAGAGGGTGTTCGCACATCGGAAGAACTGCGCGCAGTCATTAACCTCGGAGTAGACTTGATTCAAGGCTTCTATACAGCAAAACCAAGTGAAGAACCTCGTGTTGTATTGGACAAGGAGGTTGTTTCAGAGATTTTGAAGTATCAGCAGCAACGCTCTGAATGGAATATTGGCTTTATGAAAATATAAAAGATTTGGATTTCTATAAATGAACATATTAACAATCGATAATTTTTCAAAATCATATACAGACCGCATGCTTTTTTGCAATGCTTCATTCAGCGTCCAGGAAGGTGAGAAGATTGGGGTTATCGGTACGAACGGCATGGGCAAAAGTACATTGCTAAAAATTATTGCCGGCGTGGAGGAACCGGATGAGGGCGAGGTTATCATGGCAAATCATGTCAAGTATGCATACCTTGTTCAGACACCGGTGTTTCACATGGATGAGACTATTCTTGATGCAGTTATGCGAGGCATTGATATTAGCGATTCTTCTTTGATTGCAGAAGCAAAAGCAATGCTTGGGAAGCTTGGAATTACCGAATATGATTTTTCAGTCGCAAAGCTTTCGGGTGGTCAGCAAAAGAAGGTTGCGCTCGTGAATGCATTGTTACTTCCTGTTGACCTGTTAATATTAGATGAGCCGACAAACCATTTGGATCATGAGATGAGCCTTTGGCTGGAGGAGTATCTTTTGGCATATAAGGGAGCGGTTGTCATGGTAACGCATGACAGATATTTCCTTGACCGTGTTGTTGACCGTATCGTTGAGGTTTTGCATGGTAATATTTATAGCTATATTGGAACATACGCGGAATATGTCGGACGGAAGATGCAACGACATAATGCAGAAATATCTGCAGAAAAAAAGCGTAAGAATATTCTCCGAAAGGAACTTGCGTGGCTGGCAAGAGGTGCACGGGCGCGTTCGACCAAGCAAAAAGCACATATTCAACGGATTGAACAACTGATGGAGATGGACGGACCGATTATGGAAGGTCAGGTCGAAATGTCTTCGGTTGCCTCTCGCATGGGTAAAAAAACAATCGAATTGAAGAATGTTTCAAAGAGCTTCGATGAAAAATGCATCATACGCGATTATTCATATAATTTTCTACGGGATGACAGAATCGGCATTGTAGGTCCAAACGGCAGTGGCAAAAGTACATTGCTGAAGCTTATTGTTGGAGAACTGAAGCCGGATAATGGAATCATCGAAATTGGGGATACAATTCGTATCGGGTATTTCGCACAGACAAATGTTCATATGGATGAGAACATGAAAGCAATTGATTATGTCCGTGAGGAGGCTGAATACATTCAGACGGATGATGGCAAAATTACAGCCTCTGCTCTGATGGAACGATTTTTGTTTGAGGGTGCTCTTCAATGGTCAAAAATTGGCAAACTATCCGGCGGAGAACGACGCAGGTTGTATTTGTTGCGGATTTTAATGCAGGCTCCGAATGTTCTGATTTTTGACGAGCCGACAAATGACCTGGATATACAGACACTCAATGTATTAGAGGATTACTTGGATGGCTTTCAGGGAATCACGGTTGTTGTTTCGCATGATCGGTATTTTCTGGACCGTATTGCAAATCGTATTCTTGCGCTTGAAGGAAATGGTTGCATTGGACAGTATGAGGGTAATTATTCCGATTATTTAATTGCACGTGTGACGAGACATCCGGGACTCTATAACGAAGATGGTTCTCTGATTAGCATGGGCGCCAAACAATCAAAGTCCGAGACAAAGGAAAACGGCAAAAACTGGAAGGCAAACAACCCAACACCTAAAAAACTCAAATTTACCTATAATGAACAACGTGAATTTGATACAATCGATGATGATATTGCAGGGCTTGAGGCAAAGCTTGAAGAAATTGATGCTTTGATGCAGGTGAATGCAACGAATAGCGTGAAACTAAAAGAATTACTTGAGGAGCGCGAAAAAACATCGGCCTTCCTTGATGAAAAGATGGAACGATGGATATATTTAAATGATTTGGCAGAACGTATTGCGGCTGAAAAACAGAAATGATTGCATTGCGTTCCTGTTATAGGAATACTTGATTTGAGAGGAATATATGATACTTAACGTAGAACACTTAACACATGGATTTGGAGATCGAGCGATATTTGATGATGTTTCATTTCGCTTACTGAAAGGAGAACATATAGGTCTTGTTGGTGCAAACGGGGAAGGCAAAAGTACCTTTATGAATATTGTTACCGGTAAGCTGATGCCGGATGAAGGAACTGTTGAATGGAACCGGAACGTCCGCGTCGGATATTTGGATCAGCATACAGCTCTTACACCCGGGATGACAATTGAGACAGTATTAAAATCAGCGTTTGGTTATTTGTTTGATATGGAGGAGCGTATCAATCAAATCTATGAGAGTATGGCAGATGCTACAGACGAAGAGATTGCTGATAAGATGGAAGAGGTAGGTACATTACAGGATCTTCTTACGAATAATGATTTTTATATGATTGATGCAAAGACGGAGCAGGTGGCAAGAGCACTTGGCTTGCTCGAACTCGGCCTTGATCATGATGTTGCAGATTTAAGCGGTGGACAGCGAACCAAGGTGCTACTTGCAAAGCTTCTCCTTGAGAAGCCGGAGATTTTACTTTTGGATGAGCCGACGAACTATTTGGATGCTGAGCATATTGAATGGCTCAAACGATATTTGCTCGACTATGAGAATGCTTTTATTTTAATCAGTCATGATATTCCGTTTTTAAATGATGTAGTTAACATAATCTATCATATGGAGAATCAGAAGCTTGATCGATATGTCGGAAACTACGAAGAGTTCCAGGAGGTTTATGAGGCAAAGAAAGCGCAGCTTGAGGCAGCCTATCGTAAGCAACAACAGGAGATTAGTGAGCTTAAGGATTTTGTCGCGCGAAATAAAGCGCGTGTTGCGACTCGAAATATGGCTATGTCAAGACAAAAGAAATTGGACAAGATGGAAGTGATAGAACTTGCAAAGGAAAAGCCAAAGCCGGAATTTCATTTCAAGGAAGCACGTACGCCCGGAAAGATGCTTTTTGAAACAGAGGATCTCGTAATTGGATACGATAAGAATGCTCCGCTTTCAAAACCAATCAATCTTCGCATGGAGCGTGGAGAGAAGATAGCAATTGTCGGAACAAACGGTATTGGCAAGAGTACATTGCTTAAGAGCCTGCTTGGGTTGCTCGAACCTATTTCAGGCAAGGCTACACTCGGAGATTATCTGTTTCTTGGATATTTTGAGCAGGAGATGGCGGGAACAGAGAATACCTGTATGGAGGAAATTTGGCAGGAGTTTCCTTCGTATTCTCAATATGAGGTTCGTTCGGCACTTGCAAAATGTGGTCTTACGACGAAACACATAGAGAGTAAGGTCAAGGTGTTAAGCGGTGGAGAGCAGGCGAAAGTCCGTTTGTGTAAGCTGATTAATCGAGAGACGAATCTTTTGATTTTGGATGAGCCGACGAACCATTTGGATGTCGACGCAAAAGAAGAACTCAAAAGAGCATTACAGCAGTACAAAGGTTCTTTATTGCTTGTCTGCCATGAACCGGATTTTTATG
>CALYVE010000008.1 GCA_945492935.1 uncultured Lachnospiraceae bacterium | reverse complement strand
CTCCTGTACAGGCTCGTATTATGGAGCAGGGAAAGCTTCCGATTCGTATCCTTTCGCCGGGACGTGTTTTCCGTTCGGATGAAGTTGATGCAACACATTCACCATCGTTCCATCAGGTAGAAGGTCTCGTTGTTGATAAGAATATTACTATGGCAGACTTAAAGGGTACACTTGACCAGTTTGCAAAGGAATTCTTTGGCGAAAAGACAAAGACGAAATTCAGACCTCATCATTTCCCGTTTACAGAGCCATCTGCGGAGGTGGATATCACTTGCTTTAAGTGTGGCGGAAAGGGCTGCCGTGTTTGTAAGGGTAGTGGTTGGATTGAGATTCTTGGCTGTGGTATGGTACATCCTCACGTGCTTGAAATGTGCGGTATTGATCCGGATGTATATTCCGGTTTTGCATTTGGTATCGGATTGGAGCGTATCACATTGTTAAAGTATGAGATTGACGATATGCGTTTGCTCTATGAGAACGATACAAGATTCTTAAATCAGTTTTAAGTAGGAGGTACGAATAATGAATACACCAATATCATGGATAAAAGCATATGTTCCGGATTTGGATGTGGATATCCCGGAATTTGTTGATAAAATGACATTATCCGGTTCTCACGTAGAAAGTGTAGATAAAAAGGATAAAAATCTGGAAAAGATTGTAGTAGGTAAAATAGAGACAATAAACCGTCATCCGGATGCGGATAAGCTTGTAGTTTGTCAGGTTAATATCGGGAATGAGACAACACAGATTGTTACCGGAGCAAAAAATGTCAAGGAAGGCGATCTGATTCCGGTTGTTTTAGATGGCGGAAAGGTTGCAGCGGCTCATGGCGATGACAATGAATATCCGGATGGAATTAAGATAAAAAAAGGTAAGCTTCGCGGTGTCGAGAGCAACGGTATGATGTGCGGTATTGAAGAACTTGGTTCTTCGAGAGATTTCTATCCGGAAGCACCGGAAGATGGTGTTTACGTATTTCTGCCGGAGAGTGGTGTAAAACCGGGTGATGATGCAGTAGCAGCACTTGGATTGAACGATGCTGTCGTTGAATATGAAATCACTTCCAATCGTGTAGACTGCTTCTCTATGATTGGTATGGCACGCGAGGTTGCTGCGACATTTGATAAGAAATTTGTTCCACCGGTTGTTGAAGTAAAGGGAAGTGGCGGAAAAGCGAGCGATTACATTTCGGTTGAGGTACAGGATCCGGATCTTTGTAAACGTTATGTTGCAAGAGTTGTAACAGATATCAAAATCGGACCTTCCCCTAAATGGATGCAGGAGCGTCTGAAGGCGCAGGGCATTCGTTCTATTAATAATCTTGTTGATATTACAAACTATGTTATGGAAGAGTTTGGTCAGCCGATGCATGCCTTTGACCTTAGCACAATTGCCGGAAACAAAATCATTGTTCGTCGTGCAAAGGATGGCGATAAATTTGTTACATTAGATGGTCAGGAGCGTATCCTCGACAAGGATGTTCTTATGATTTGTGACGGAGAGAAGGAAGTTGCAATTGCCGGTATCATGGGTGGCGAGAATTCAATGGTTACGGATGAGATCAAAACCTTGTTATTTGAGGCGGCCTGCTTCGACGGAACCAATATTCGTCTTTCTTCAAAACGTATCGGACTCGCAACAGATGCTGCAGCAAAGTTTGTTAAGGGACTGGATCCAAATCTTGCAATCGAAGCAATTAATCGTGCATGTCAATTAATTGAGGAGCTTGGCTGCGGTAAGGTTGTAGATGGTGTTGTTGATGTATATCCAAATCCGGTTACGGAGAAGGTGCTTCCGTTTGAGCCGGAAAAGATGAACAAGCTACTTGGTACAGACATCGATGCGAAGCTTATGCTTGATATTTTTGCGAAGCTTGAGCTTAAGTATGACGAGAAGACAAATACACTTACAATTCCAACCTTCCGTCAGGATCTCAATTGTATGGCAGATCTTGCAGAGGAAGTTGCAAGATTTTATGGATATGATAATATTCCTACAACCTTGCCACATGGTGAGGCAACGGCAGGTAAGAAGAGCTATGCAGAATATATTAATGATATTGCAAGAAATGTCGTTGAGAGCAATGGCTTTTCCGGTGGTATGTGCTATTCCTTCGAGAGTAAGAAGGTATTTGATAAGCTTTTAATTCCGGATGATTCACCATACCGTAATGCGATCGAAATTATGAATCCTCTTGGAGAAGACTTCTCTATTATGAGAACACTTCCGTTGAATGGACTTTTGACATCACTTGCTACAAATTACAATCGTAGAAATAAGGATGTCAGATTATACGAGCTTGCAAACGTTTATATTCCAAAGGCACTTCCGCTTACAGAGCTTCCGGATGAATATATGAAGCTTGCGCTTGGTATGTACGGACAGGGAGACTTCTTTACAATGAAGGGCGTCGTTGAGGAATTAATTGAGAAGCTTGGCTTTGCAAAGGAAGTCACATTTGAGCCGACAACAGAACATCCATTCCTGCATCCGGGTCGTCAGGCAAATATCCAAAAGGGCAACCTTGCCTTAGGTTATATCGGACAGTTGCATCCGGAGGTCGCTGACAATTATGGAATTAAGACGGAAGCTTACATTGCCGTTTTGAATATGGATGTATTTACAATGCTTTCTACATTTGACCGCAAGTATGAGGGTATTGCAAGATTCCCTGCCATTACAAGAGATTTGAGCCTTGTAGTCGATAAGTCAATTTTTGTTGGTCAGATTGAGAAAATTATCACAAAGTGTGGTGGTAAGCTTCTGGAGTCTTACAAGCTTTTCGACGTGTACGAGGGCGAACAGGTTGCAGCCGGTAAGAAGTCTGTTGCATATTCTCTTGTGTTCCGTGATAAGACGAAGACATTGGTTGATACAGATGTTAACCCTATCATTGATAAGTTATTAAAAGAACTCGGAAAACTCGGCATCGAAATTCGAGCTTAGGAAAATTGATATGACATTAAAAGATTTTTATTATGATTTACCTGCAGAATTAATTGCGCAGGATCCATTAGCACAAAGAAGTAACTCCAGACTCATGGTAATTGACCGTGAGTCCGGGGAAATTTCTCATAAACATTTCCATGACGTGATTGATTACCTGAATCCGGGTGATTGTCTTGTGATTAATGATACAAGAGTCATTCCTGCACGTTTGCTGGGACAAAAGGAGGATACAGGTGCAGCAATTGAAGTTCTCCTCTTGAAGCGTCATGATGATAAAACATGGGAAACCTTAGTAAAGCCGGGAAAAAAAGCACGCATTGGTGCCAGAATATCGTTTGGGGAAGGCAAACTGGTCGGTGAGGTCGTAGATATTGTTGATGAAGGAAACCGATTGATTCGTTTTTCATATGATGGTATTTTTGAAGAGGTTTTGGATGAACTTGGACAGATGCCGCTTCCGCCATATATTACGCATAAGCTTGAGGATAAGGAGCGTTATCAGACTGTCTACGCAAAGCATTCCGGTTCGGCAGCAGCACCAACTGCAGGTTTGCACTTTACGCAGGAGCTTTTGGATGCGATTAAGCAAAAAGGAATAGAAATTGCACGTGTTACACTTCATGTTGGACTTGGTACATTTCGTCCTGTTAAGGTGGAGAATATTTTGGAACACCATATGCATAGCGAATTTTACATGATTGATGAGGTTGCTGCAAATACTATAAATGAGGTAAAGAAAAATGGTGGTAAGGTAATTTCGGTTGGAACGACAAGCACACGAACACTTGAGACAGCTGCAGCCGGCGATGGAACAATCAAGCCATGCAGCGGTTGGACGGATATATTTATTTACCCGGGTTATAAGTTTAAATGTGTGGATCGTCTGATTACGAATTTTCACTTGCCGGAGTCGACATTGCTGATGCTTGTATCCGCATTGTACGACCGGGAAAAAATTTTAGAGGCATATAAGATTGCTGTGGAAGAAAAATATAGATTTTTCTCATTTGGCGATGCCATGATTATTTTATGATTCAGTTATTTGGAGGGAGGTATTACAATGAAACCATTCGGGAAAGGAATTCCATTTTTTCATCGTAATACTCTCTCTGTTTTTGTATACGAAATTATATACAAATTGATTGTTTTTGCGGTTGTTACACCGTTTATTTATGCATGTGCAAATTTTGCAATTAAGCTGTCGGGAACCGGCTTTTTAACAAAAAAAACACTCAAAAAATTCCTATTATCGCCGTCAACATATGCTATTTTACTCGTTTTAGTTGTTGTACTGGCGGTTATTTTTTTTGTTCATATTTCATCGTTGATTTATGCGATGGAGGCAGCTTATCGTGAAGAACGGACGAATTCGGTTGCAATGCTTTTTAAGGGTGTTGCAAATGCATTTCGTGTGTTGAGACCGCGCAATTTCGGAATGATTTTAAATACGTTATTGATCTTTCCGTTTGTCGGAAGCGTGATGATTTTCGGTTATGTATTCAATGCAAAAATTCCGGAATTTATCGCAGAATTAATTCGCGATCATCATATGATTGTTGCGGTGTTTATTTTGTTATATTTGGTTGTTTGTATTTTTGCGTCGCGCAAGATTTTTGCAATCAATTATTTTACTTTATACAAATTAGATGCCCGTCAGGCTATGCGTGCCAGCAAGAAAATCAGCAAAAGACATATCGCAAGGCTCGTCATCGGACTTGTGTTTATCAATGCTATGTTGATAGTCATTATCACTTTGTTTGAACGCACACTGGTTACGGTTATTGTTCATTTTCTGCGCAAAAATGTATCGTATAAGCGTTTGCAGTTTGTGCTTTCCATCATAGTCCAAATTATATTTATGATTCTTTATATGCTGTTTTCCATGATTGGTATTCCGACAATCTATTCTTATATTTGTCATCAGTTTTACGAATGGAACGGAGAGCCGGTTACAAAACAGGAACGCGAGGAAAGACGACGTGGTAAGAAGCATGAGAGAAAACATTTGATTGCACCTGACAAACGTGAGAAATTTAATCATCTTACAACTGTTATCGTTGTGATAATAAGTATTTTGCTGAATGTTCTCTATATAAAACTATCCATGGATAAAAAAATGAATTTGAATGTATATCGCCCGAATCGTGTATCTGTCACGGCACACAGGGGAGATTCAAAAAATGCTCCCGAAAACACGATGGCAGCCTTTCGCCTTGCTGTTGAAAACCAGGCAGACTGTATTGAGCTTGATGTACGACAGACGAGAGACGGAAGATATATTATTATGCATGATTCCAGTTTGAAACGGACGACGGGTCTGGAGCGTAAGGTTGGAGAAGTCAACTATGCCTATATACAAAAGCTGGAGGCAGGAAGCTGGTTTTCGGAAGAATATGCAGGAGAGCCGATTCCGACACTTGAGGAGGTGCTGGAATTTGCCAAAGAAAATGATATTAGTCTCAACATAGAATTAAAGCCGGCTTACACAGACAAAGACTATGAAGCCGGCATATTGAAGCTGCTTGAAGAATACGATTATATGGATCAATGCGTACTTGCATCAAGCGACTATGAGGTTTTAAAAAATATAAAGACGATTAATTCAGACGTCAAAACAGCATATATTGTTCATATCGCCTTTGGTGAAATCAGTGACCTTGAGTATGCAGATGTAATTAGTATTCGACACACATACGTCAATGCAAATATGGTCAAAAAATTGCACAAGCAGGGCAAGGATATTTATGCGTGGACAGTCAACAGCGAGAAGACAATCAAAAATCTGATGTTTATGGATGTTGACTGTATTATCACTGACAATCCTTATCGCACAAAGGATATCATTTATAACGCAAATGATACATTAATCAGCGACTGGCTTGGTCAAATCGTAGATGAATATTAGGCTTCGTGATAGTATGCAGTAAGTAGCTTAACAAGACTTTCATAATCTGTTTTGTGAGCAAGCTCGCAAGCGGAATGCATTGCAAGAATCGGAATACCGATATCTGCACTTCGAATCGGAAGGTAAGATGACATAATCGGTCCGAGTGTCTGACCGCCCGGCATTCCGGAACGGTTGACCTGTCTTTGGAATGGGATGTCATTTTGCCTGCATAAGGCTGCTATTACGGCACCTGCCTCGCTATCGGTTACATAGCGTTGTGAGGCACTGGATTTTAATACAACACCATTTCCTAAAATGATATCATTCGTGATATCATTTTTTTCGATATAATTCGGATGGGTTGCGTGCGCAACATCTACAGACAGGTTGAAGCTGTTTGCACCAAGCTGTCTGCCCGGACAGATTCGCTCCAGAAGCTCACGGAGAAGCATTGAATCGGCACCCTGCTTGGACCTGCTTCCGATTTCTTCATTGTCAAACAATGCCGCAACTGCTGTAATATTTTGGTTTGAAATTTGAGTAATTGCTTCAAGAATAGCTGATACAGAGGATGTATTGTCAATTCTTGCCGCAGCTAAAAATTCATCCTTTAATCCGACTTGCTCGGGAGCCCCGGAAATATATAAATATAAGTCATAGTCTAAAATAGATTCGACACTTACATCTAAATTGCCGGCAAGATAGCGGAGTAAAAAGCCTTCCGTTACGTGTCCGTTTGTTATTTCTGACGCATCTAAGGAACTTGTACATGAAAGAATCGGAATTAACTCTTTTTGAACATCCAACTCCTTTGTCTTATCGCGTTCTAAATGTGGAGCCAGATTTGGAATCATAAAAAGTGGTTTTTGGGAGTCGAATAATTTTACCTTTGGTGCAAAAGGATTGTCACCCGATAAAACAACCTTTCCTGCCATACCGAGTGGTCGGTCAAACCAGGTTTTGGATAGGAGTCCGCCGTATGGCTCAACATTTACCTGAACGTAGCCTTTCTTGGTTATTTCCGGATTCGACTTAATTTTTAACATCGGGAAATCGGTATGGGCACATGCGATACGAAGCGGCGAATTTTTTGCGCCCATTGTCCATGCAAACAGCATTGAACGAAATGGCGAAAGCATATATTTGCCACCGGGAACAAGCTCCCGGGAATCTTCGTAGGCAAGCTCTTCGAAACCATTATCAGATAATATGCTTTTGCATGCTTCTACAACATGAAATTGTGTTTTCCCATCAGAGAGTAACTTAAGTAATTGCTCCATGGATTGATACCCCTTTCAGTAATTAAATTAAAAATATAGGAATGGTGTAACATAACTGGTATGATTATACAACGTGTCGGGTTTTGCTTCAAGAACAGGATAGGATGTAAGGAAAGAGAAGGAATATGTGATAGTCATGGTCGTCGTAATTCATCATTGTATTGGCATCTTATATAGTGTATACTAGGTTTATGTTTACGCATTTTCGTAGATAATATGTATAAGTATTTCAAATGAGGAGTTTGATATGAGTAAAGAAAAAAAGGTCAAAGCAGCAAGAGAGCCAAAGGAGGTAAAAATCTATCACGCGCTTATTTCGTTTGGTATTCTCGTATTTGCTATGGTAATCGGCATTATGAAATATAAGGTCGATGTGCATATTCCGATGTTTATCGGAGTAATTGCCGCTGCCTGTATGGCACTTTATCTTGGCTATGATTGGGAAACAATCGAGACCGCGATGAAGGATGGTATTTACAATGCACTGCAGGCGATTATTATTTTATCGATTGTCGGCATTCTGGTAGGTGTTTGGATTTTGGGTGGCATTGTACCGGCTATGATTTATTATGGATTAAAGATTTTAAGTCCATCTATTTTTCTTGTAGCTGCAATGTTGATTTGTTCCGTAACATCTCTTGCGACCGGTACTTCGTGGGGGACGATGGGAACTATGGGTCTTGCACTGATGGGCATTGCAGTCGGCCTTGACATTCCGGCGCCGATGGCGGCAGGTGCAATTATTTCCGGAGCCTATTTTGGGGATAAGATGACACCGCTTTCTGATACAACAAACCTTGCACCGGCAATGGCCGGTACTGATGTATTTACACACGTAAAATTCATGGTGCTTCCGACAGCAATTGCATATGGCATAAGTTTGGTATTATATGGTGTACTTGGATTTATTCATTCGTCGTCAGGCAGTGCCGATATGAGTGCTGTACGTGAGATGAGCGACGGACTTGCCGAACATTTTAATATCAGTCCGTTGTTGTTATTGCCGCCGATTATTGTTATTGTTGCTGTTGCCATGAAGATTCCTGCGATTCCGGGAATTACGCTTGGTATTATTTCGGGTCTTATAATCGGTATGCTTACACAGGGGGATGCAAGCTTTGGTGCAATGCTTGACTGTGGTATGAACGGTTATTCATGCGAAACAGGGATTGAATCGCTTGACAGCCTGCTTTCATCCGGCGGACTTATGAGTATGATGAGTTCGATTTCACTGACGATTATCGCGATGATGTTTGGCGGTATTATGGAGCGTACAAAGCAGCTTGAGGTTTTGGTTTCAAAGATTGTTCAAATTGCAAAGAAACCGGCGTCTCTTGTTGTGACAACAGAGGCAACTTGCGTTATGTGTAATGCACTTATGCCGGAGCAGTATATTTCAATTGTAGTTCCGGGTCGTATGTATGCACAGACGTATCGCGAAAAGGGACTGCATCCAAAGACATTATCAAATGCACTGGAAAGTGCAGGTACGGTGTCGTCCGCTTTGATTCCTTGGAATACATGTGGTGTTTATATACTGGGTGTTCTTGGCGTATCAACCTTCCAATACCTTCCGTTTGCATTCTTTAACCTGATTACACCGTTTGTCGTAGCGATTATGGCATATCTTGGTTATACCGTTGCGGATGCTGACGGATATCGCATGACAAAAAAGGCGCAAAAGAAAAAGAAGCTTGCTATGGAACAACAAGGACAGAATGCTTGATTTTTAGCATAGCATGTATTAGAATAAAATATATTTATTAAAAAAGGAGAAGTATTATGGGAAAGATAATAAAAGGACTTGTGAAGTTTACAGTTGCTGCTGCTGCAGTAGGTGGTGTATGCTATGCATTCCGCGATAAGATCAAGGAAACAGAAGTATACAAGAACAATAATGTTGATGAGAAGATTGACAAGGTTAAGGCTACCTTAAAGGAGAAGATGCCAAAGGTATTCGACAAAGAAAAAGATATCGTTGAAGAGAATGAAATCTTTGTAGAAGATTGTGCAGAAGATGGCGAGAGAGGTTATGTAGAGATTGATACTGAAGCAGCGAAGGAAGACGAAGCTTCCGAAGATGCAGAGCCGGCTGAGGCATAGTTATGATTCAAAGAAGAGGTTTTCGAACCTCTTCTTTTTTTGAATCAATTATTGAACTAATTTCATAAGATCCCGGTAGAAGGTTGGGTAGGAAATGTCTACACATTCGCTTCCGAGGATTTCTGTTTCACCATCAGCAATTAACGATGCAACGGCAAAGCTCATTGCGATTCGATGATCCAGCTTGCTGTCAATCGCTGCTCCGTGAAGAGGCTTGCCACCATGGATAATCATACCATCGTCTGTAGCTTCAATGGAAGCACCCATTGCTGAAAGGTTAGAAACCATAACGTCGATACGGTTCGATTCCTTAACCTTAAGCTCTGCAGCGTCCTTGATGATTGTATCGCCCTCGGCAGTTGCAGCCATAATTGCGATGATTGGAATCTCGTCAATCAGAGTCGGGATAATGTTGCCACCGATTTCACAGCCATGCAATGTAGTTGTTGAAACTGTGATATCGGCGATTGGTTCCCCAACGCCACCGCCCTTTGCTTCAAGCTTAACATTTGCACCCATCATTTCGCATACACGAAGGATACCATCTCTTGTAGGATTGATACCGACGTTTTTGATAGTGATTTCGGAGTTTGGTGTAATCAGTCCGGCTGCAATAAAATATGCTGCGGAAGAAATATCACCGGGTACTTCGATTTCCTGTGCATAAAGCTCTGATGCAGGGTGAACGGTTGCTGTACGACCTTCGGTTTTGATATCAACGCCAAAGGATTCAAACATAAGCTCTGTGTGGTTACGGCTTACGGCAGGCTCTGTAACAGAGGTAACACCATCTGCATAAAGACCTGCAAACAAAATTGCTGATTTTACCTGGGCAGAAGCAACCGGGGAATCGTAAGCGATACCGTGTAAATCGGAACCGGTTATACGAAGTGGCGCACAGTCGTTACCGAGCTCACTTGTAATGTTGGCACCCATCATGGAAAGCGGAAGCATAATACGCTTCATAGGGCGCTTCTGAATCGATGCATCACCATTTACGCGACATGAAAAATTCTGTGCCGCAAGAATACCGGACATCAGTCTTGTTGTAGTTCCACTGTTGCCGACATCTAATGTGTCGGTTGGTGCCTTTAACCCACGAAGACCAAGACCTTTCACTGTGACAAGGTCGCCGTCATTTTGGATTTCGACACCCATCTTTCGAAAGCATGCGATCGACGAAAGGCAGTCGGCACCCTGTAAAAAACCGCGGATAGCAGTTGTACCCTTTGCGATAGAACCAAGCATAATGCTTCGATGGGAAATGGATTTGTCACCGGGAACCGTAAGCTCACCGGACAAACCGTTTGCTTTGTTAAATCTCATATTTAGAATCTCCTTATTGTAGGATAAATAGCGTTATTATCATGGATTATCATATACTATTTAACGCGTTAAAGCAACAAAATTCTATTGAAAGGAAATGTGAATATCGCTGTTGGATGTACTGATAATTAAACTTTTAGAACCACCTTTCATGATTGCACTTGTGTCATATTTTGTGTCATCAATATAAATGTTACCATTTGACGTGCCTGCGTCGATTGTGAAATCCGATACTGCTCCGTTTAAAACAACCTCAACATCGTCGTTTGATGTTATAAGCTCTGAACTTGTTTCAAGCGATGAATGAAGCAGCTGTATTGTGTCGTTGCTTGTTAACGCATGTATGACATCCCCTTCGACATGTTCAAGAACAATGGCACCGTTGCTTGTTGTAAGAGAAATATCGGGACATGTTGCATTTTTTAATTCAATCTCGTCATTTGATGTTGTAACAGCAAGCTTTTTCAGACTTCCGTTTGCAAGGTCTATCGTAATTTCTCCATTCGATGAAAGAAGAACGAAATTTTCATAGGCATCTTCCGGAATTGTGATTTTGACATATTGTGTGACCTTTGAAAAATCCTCTGATACACTGCGGCTGTTGTGTGGTTCTTCGATTTGCACGAGTAACGTGCTGACATCTTGTACATCGTGTGTGACAAATTCATCCTCATAAATGACAAGTGCCAATTCGATACCATATTTACCATCCGTTGAGGGCTCGATTTCGACATTTGCATTCGAAACATTCACAGAAATATTTTTGAATGCAGGAAGGTCCTCGTTAGCATATTTATAAAGCTTTTGTTTTTCGGCTGATGCATTCTCACTGTTTACTTTTACATCTGTCTTAACATGCTTTACGGAACCAGTTATGTAATTGACAGCAATTGTCAAAATGATAAGAAAAGCTATTACGGATAATCCGATGGCACTGTAGAAGAGAATGCTTCGCTTACGAGGTGCTTGTTCGCCGGAAATACCTTCCCGACTCTCTGGTAAAAATTTTTGGGCGAGTTCTTCCGGAGAGCCAAGCTCGCTTATTACCTGTTTTATATTTTCTTCGCCGGCTTCGTCAAAATATTCGCTATAATAATTGATTGCATCTGCACGATCTTCGATATTTAATCGTTCGAGTTCTGTATTTAATGCTTCTAAATACTCTTTTTTAGTCATATAAATAACCTCCTAATATGTTATCAATGTTTTGCTTGTACTGTTCCCAGTCCTTGCGATATTCATAGAGCTTGTCGCGTCCCTCTGCGGTAATTGAGTAGTAGCGTCTGTTACGACCGTTAAACGGCATATCATATGTTGTAACGAGAGCATCCTTCTGAAGACGGCGTAAAACCGGATAAAGCGTTGATTCAGAAACCGATACAACGGTCATAATCCTCTGGGTTAATTCATATCCGTAAACATCAGACCGGCTTAGCACAGATAGTACGCACGCATCAAGTAATGCGGAACTGATTTGAAAAGCCATAGATTTCCTCCTGTTTTATATTGCAAATCGATTGCTATGCTATTAAACAAACAATACTATACGTTGTATAATATTGTTTGTCAACAAGTATTAAT
The DNA here is from genome assembly GCA_945492935.1 of uncultured Lachnospiraceae bacterium. GTDB lineage: Bacteria > Bacillota > Clostridia > Lachnospirales > Lachnospiraceae > Coprococcus_C. The sequence continues at coordinate 3,513 of CALYVE010000008.1, read as the reverse complement.
ATGATTAAAGTCAAAAAGAATGAAAAAAGTATGAAATATAACAGGAAAAAGTGAAAAGACTAGACAAACATATTTATCCATGAAATAATATTATTTTAAACAGTTCATAATTATGAGGAGGAAGCTATATATGAAAAGACCAATGACTGAGAATGAGAAGAATTTCCTGCAATGTGCACTCATTATGTGTTTGTGCGGCACATTGTTGTTTCTATTAAAGTGGAAGGTTGTTTCGATTGTTGTTTTTTCACTTGCGGTTGTGATGGTTATTATCGGCATTTGTATGTATATATTTACAGATGGCGACAAGGAAGAGGACGAGAAAAAAAAGGACACCTCGGCTATGGATTACCTTCGTATGGAGGGACTGATCAGCAACAAAAAAAATACAAAGAAATAGGAGTTTGTTTTGGAAGAAAAAAAGAACTATTATGAGAATTTATACAAAGAATTGCAGGAGGAGGACAAGCAGTTTAAACGACAATATTCATTGATTGCAACCTGGCGTGCGATTGCCTTTTTGCTTGGGGTCTTTTTGGTGATTGTCGGGTTAAAGGATGGAAAAAGCATCCTTACTGCAGCAGGCGTTTTGGCCTTTGTTTTGTTTCTGTACTTCGTTTCAAAGCATATAAAGGTTGAACAGGCCATGAAAACATGCCATTGCAAAGCGCAGGTTGTTGCAAGATTTGTTGCAAGATTTGACGAAAATTGGCGCAATTTTCCTGAAACAGGAAGTGAGTTTTTAAAAGCAGATGATACTGTCTCACACGATATCGATTTGTTAGGAAGCAATTCGTTGTATCAGCTTCTTTCGGTTTGCCATACGGCAAATGGAAAGAAGAAGCTTGCAGATTCGTTCGGATTGCCGAAGCTTTCGGAGGAGGAACGAAATGCAAGGAACGAAGCGATTATTGAATTGTCGAAGAAGATGGATTCTTTTGGAATCAATTACGAGACTGCAGGTGATAAAATTTCTGCACATAAAAGAGAATTTGACGAAGACGCATTTCAAGCTTATTGCAAGGACGAAAGGATGGGAGTTTTGCCGGGATGGGCAAGGTTTGTCGGGATTGCAATTCCTATTGCGTTTTTTACTTCCCTTCTCCTTTGGATCGTTGGCCCGTTCGGCTATGGTCTTCCGCTTGCTGTTTTTTTGGTTTGTCTTGTAACAACGTGGCTTACAAAGACGACAACCGATTCCGTAATATTACCACTTTGCGTAATCAGTTCGTATTTGGATGATTATCTGGAAATGATGGAGATTATTAATGACGCCACTTTTGAGGCGGCACGATTGAAGGAGATGCAGAGTCTGATTTCCGATAAAAACGGAGCCTTGCCGGCATTTCATGCCCTCCGTGGTATTTGTCAGGCATATAATATTTCTTTTAATCCACTCATTCATCAAATCGGTTCGGGAACCTTAGCCTGGGATTATCAGCTTGCAGCAGTGGCGGCCCGTTGGAAACGGAAGTATGGCAGTCAGATTGGAGAGTGTTTTTCGGTTCTTGGAAGCTTCGAAGAGCTGCTTAGCCTTGCGGTTATTAGTGTTGTTCGAAAAACAAGCAATGCGACAATTACAAATGAAAAGACAGGAAAATGCTACTTGAACTGTGAGGAGCTGTTTCATCCGTTGATTGCACAGGATAAGGTGCAGGCAAATAGTGCAAATTTAAGCGCTGGTATCACGATTGTTACTGGCTCAAATATGTCCGGAAAAACAACCTTTTTAAGAACATTGGCAATCAATCTTGCACTTGCATATATGGGTGCGCCGATTTGTGGCAAGTCGCTTAGTGCCGGTTATATGAAGCTTTTTACATCCATGCGTGTGACGGATGATGTCGCACATGGTATTTCTACATTTTATGCAGAGATTATGCGTATTAAAGCGATGGCGGATTATAGAGAAAACAGGCTTCCGATGCTTTGCTTGATTGATGAAATATTTAAGGGGACGAATTCGGCTGACCGGATTGTCGGCGCAACGGAGGCCATCCGACGACTTGCGGGCGATTGCTGTATGACAATAGTTTCAACGCACGACTTTGAACTGTGTGAGATTTGTGATATGGACGGAAATCCTGCAAAGAATTATCACTTTGAAGAGTATTATGAAGAGACAGAAGAAGGCTCAAAGCTATGCTTTGATTACAAGATAAAAAATGGGCGTTGCACAACGACAAATGCACGTGAAATCTTGAGAATGGCAGGCTTTGTTGTGCAATAATGATAAAAAACAGATGAAATATTAGTAGAAACGTTTTGTGCATTATGCACAATGCCAATTATAAGAAAATACCAAAAAATCTGTTGCATACCTTTTGAAAGTGTTATAAAATACAGTTAGTGGAGTTTTTGATTTTCTATAGTCAAACGACAAAATTTATAAAAAGAATGCATGCCAAGGTTTCGAAATGGGCGATGCGACTATAAAGGGGGTATAAGATATGGCATTACCAGCTAATATCACAGCAGGTTCTGATAATAATGTATTATCAATTGCTGCATCGAATAACAAGGGGCTGCTTATTCGTTTCCTGAATGAGCAGGTTGAAGATGGATTTTACACACTTGTAATCGATTATCTTAAAGACAGTAACTTCGATTTGGAAGGTATGATGGTTGATGACGATGTCAAGGCACAGTGCACAAAACTCTACGAATTAGGAGAATTCGTTGATACAAATATTAAGGCAACCGGTCGATATGAAATCGAGGAGTGGCTTGAGCCATTGTTCCATTTTGTATATGGTGATATAGAACCGACCGATATCGATGCACCTGTCAGTACATCCGGTATTTATCGTTACAGTATATGGTTGTTATACCTCTATCAGAGAGAGAAGTTCTCGGATGCTATGCGTTTGATCGGTGAGCGTATTGCTCCGCTGCTTATCAATGTAAGCTATCAGATATTAGAGGATGACGACAGACCAAAGAATTTCGACAAGGCAATCATGGGTTACCTTGATTTGATTAATGTTCTTATGGAGATGGGCATTCCGGTTAACACAGCGAACTCTGATGCATATATGAACAACCTTGAAGTGTTGTTCGACTATGTTGTTGCAGATCCTCATGTTGGTAATGACTACAAGATTCAGTTTAGTATTGGATTATTCAATGCTTACATCACAAATAAAGATTTTGACAAGGCATTTGAATTCTATGGACTGAATGCTGAGTACATTCCGATTGACAACATGTCAGTGTATGAGAGCTTTAAGGAATTAATTCGTAATACTACATCCGCTCAGAATACAAGCGTTCTTAGCCGTAGCGTTATTAATGCGATTTCTAAGCAGGAGATTTACAATAAGAGAATTGATACTCTTATTGCAGAAGTATCTTCTTTCGTCAAGAAGGTATACCAGTATATAGAGAACGAACCGGATATGAAGCGTAACATTCAGACACTTGGTACAGGCGCTGCACTTAAGGATAGGGCAAATGTATTCGAAGGTCTTTATGAGTACAACCTTGTATTCTATGAATGTGGAATCAAAGAGC
>CALYVE010000007.1 GCA_945492935.1 uncultured Lachnospiraceae bacterium | reverse complement strand
GCTCTTATTGTTTTCATTTTTATATTGGTTTACATAATTATTCTTCGGCCTTTTGATGAATTGCAGGATTTTGCTGAAGAAATAGCAAATGGAAACCTCGACAAGGAAATTCAGTATAAGCGTGTTAATATGTTTGGAGAGTTTACATGGGCGTTTGATCATATGCGTAATGAATTAATCCGTTCCCGCAAATGTGAGGCAGAGGCTATAGAGAATAATAAGACGGTTATTGCTACGCTTTCCCATGATATTAAGACCCCGATTGCATCGATTCGCGGGTATGCGGAAGCGCTTACCATGAATATGGATAGCACTCCGGAACGAAGAGAACGTTTTGCGGAGGTAATCATGCGTAAATGCGATGACGTTACGAAAATTACGAACGACTTGTTTTTGCATTCCATTCATGACCTTGATAAGCTTACACTTTGCGCGGACGATATTGAACTTGCAGATGCATTGCCGGCAATTGTTGAATCTTTATCGGGAAATATGAGCGATATTAAAGTAATCGGTGCATTTCCGGCGGGTACGACTGTTGGCGATGCGGGACGTATTGCTCAGGTTGTCGAAAACATTATTACAAACAGCCGAAAATATGCGGCAGGATCGGATATTACGATTGCATCAAGCATTGATGCGGACAATTATTATATTGTTTCGATATCTGATCAGGGACCCGGAATTTTGAATGCGGATATGCCTTTTATTTTTAATAAATTTTACCGCGGTGCAAATGTAGAAGATGCACCCGGTGCAGGACTTGGACTTTACATTGTAAAATTCATAATGGAGCAAATGCAGGGCAAGGTTGTGCTTGAAAATAGCAGGGAAGGACTTTGCACGAAGCTATATTTCAAATTAAAATAAGATAGTGATCGAAAGAAATCTCGCTGATAGACCATCGGTGAGATTTTTTTGACAATCGTGCTTTCTTTAAAGATTTCTTAATAATTTTAAATGTAAGATACTGCTATAAGAAAAAAATGTCATCAGGCATGAAAAAACGATTTCAGTAATTATAAAGATCGAAGGAGAATAATTATGAAAAACGTAATTCTTGAGGCAAAGCAATTGAATAAGAGTTTTGCAAACAACGGAGTTCAAAATCATGTAATTAACAATCTTGATTTACAGATTTTTGAGGGTGATTTTACAGTTATCATGGGTGCATCCGGTTCCGGTAAGTCAACATTGCTCTACAATATCAGCGGCATGGACCGTCCGACCTCAGGGCAGGTTATTTACAAGGATAAGGATATAACAAAGCTTAATGAGAAGAAAATGGCATCGCTTCGCGTAAATGAATTCGGCTTTGTTTTCCAGCAGGTACACCTTGTGAGCAATCTTACCGTATTAGAGAATATTCTTGTTCCGGGCTACATGGCAGGCGGAAAGAAACCGGCAGAGGTTATGAAAGAGGCACTTGCGCTTTTAAAGGATTTAAATGTTGAAGGGACAGCAAACCGACTGCCTTCACAGATTTCCGGAGGAGAGGCGCAAAGAGGTGCGATTGCAAGAGCAGTAATCAATCACCCGGGAGTTTTGTTTGCGGATGAGCCAACCGGTGCATTGAATCGTAAGAATACAAAGGATGTATTAAAGCTCTTCTCGGAGCTTAATGCAAAAGGACAGACAATCCTTATGGTAACGCATGATATGAAGGCGGCTATTTATGCGAACCGAATTATTTACATAGAGGATGGTAGGGTATGTGGAGAATTAGAACTTTCACCGTACGATGAAGAAAACAGGAAGTCAAGAGAGACGCAGATTAATGCTTGGCTCAATTCACTTCAGTGGTAGAAGGGCGGTGTATTTCGATGAAACATGTTTGGTTAGTTATTCGTGGAAATATCAGGCGAAACAAAGGTTCTTTTATCGGAATCCTTTTATTGATGTTTGTGGTTTCTGTATCCTTTGTAACGATATTTAATGTCACACGCTGCTCAAAGACAAGACAGGATGAAGCATTGAAGGAAACCGGTTTTGGTGATTATTGGTCAGCTCTTCGTATGGAGGAATTGCTAAATGTCGATGGAACTTCAACAACGGAAATTATTCAGAAGCTTGAAGAAAGTGATTTGATCGGGAAAGTATCACATATTCCTTCCTATAATCTAAACCTGCAGGTGGGAGATTATATAACAGATTGGACGTATTTGATTGATATTGACAATGGCTCTTTTACGTATCGTTTTTTTGATGCAAATGACAATGAAATAAAAAATCTTACATTGAATGATTTTGAGATTGTTGTTCCAAAGTGCTTTGCAACAAAATATAAGGTAAATATCGGTGATGAATTACGATTGAAGAGAAAGGATAAGGAAGACATAAAATTCAAGGTTGTTGCTTATTTGGAGGACCCTTTTATGGGTGCATCATTAATGGGTATCAAAACCAATATCGTAAATAAAAATACATGCGACTTTCTTGAAAAACTATATGAAGAAGAAATCGCCGAGAAAAAAGGGAATGTATATGTACAAAAAATGGAATTCCTTACACTTTTCAAAGCAGACACTGATATGAAGGATGCGAAGTTTGAGAGGGAATTGAATCGAACAACAAATTATTTCAGCTTTACAGATATTTCTTTGTCTACAAAGCAGTCGAAGAAATATACAATGACGGTTGTTAATTTGTTCTCCGCTATTGCATTTGCATTTATTATTATTCTCTTATTTGCAGCCTTTATTGTAATGGGACATAGCATTAACAGCAGTATTGAACAAGATTATGTAAACCTCGGAATTTATAAGGCACTTGGCATGACAAGTAAGGGGATTCGTTTATCCCTTGCGATTAGTTATTCTATTGCTTCCATTATTGGATTACTGCTCGGAATACCGGTTGCAATTCCGTTAATCAAAATGATGAATGGTATTATGAGTAATTCGACATCTCTCTTTTTTAAGGCAAATATTCATCCTGCGATGACACTTGCTATGATTTTTGTAACAGTTTTGATTGTTGTATTTTTTGTAATGCTTAAAAGTCATAAGGTAGTTGTTATTGCGCCGGTTGTTGCGTTAAATGAGGGTAGAAAGAGTGTGAACTTTTCATCTGCATTTAATCTGAAAATCAGCAAGAAGTTTTTGAATTCTTCGATTGCATATAGACAGTTTAGTTCAAATATAAAGAAATATGTTTCGATTATGATTATCACAGCATTGCTCGGGATATTCATGGTAATTATGAATAATGTTTATGCATGGTCAAAGGATTCAGATGCTATTTCGGATATGTTTACATATACGGAAACAGATGGGTACATTAGCTATCGTATTGATCATGCGGATGAGGTTGAGCAATTGATACGACAATATTCGGATTTTTCCATGTATAGCATGTATACAAGCTATATTATGTTAGATGATGTTCAGATTGTTTGTGCTTTTATTTCAGATCCGAACCGGTTTTCTTCTATCACGGATGGAAGGACCTGTTTATATGATAATGAAATCCTAATTACGCCATATATTGCTGATGAATTTGATTTACAATTAGGCAGTACTGTCAAAGTAACAATCAGTGGTGTATCAAGAGATATGGTTGTTTCCGGTATTTTTGATTTTGGCTATGACATGGGAAAAGCCTTTGCGATGAATGAAGACGCAAAAGCAGCATTTGGTGTAGGTGAATATGCAGACGGGTATGATGAATTATTCAGTAACAGCACGGTCCGATATAAAAACGGAAATATCGTATTTGAAGATAAAAGTCAAATTAGAAATATTGTAGATGCAATTCATGAGAAATATGGTACAGAGTATGACACGACAACCGTCATCCGCTCCTTTAATTGCGACAATGACTTTGCATATGAATCAGCGCTTGGTGATATTGGCGTTGGAATTCAGGCTATGACACTTCTTGTCTATGTGTTTGGTGCGGTATTTATCTGTATTACAATCAGTCTTGTAGCGAGCAAGATTATGCATAGTGAGAAAAAGGATTACGGAATATATAAGTCCATTGGTCTTCCGTCCGGTAAGCTGCGTAGTCAGATGGCGATTAAATTCATGGTTGTTTGTGTGATTGGCTCCCTCTTTGGAAGTATCATCAGCATTGCAGTTACAAAGCCATTGCTTCGTAAAATTTTCTATCAATTTGGCGTATCGCACTATACGGCAGCATTATGTTTGGCAGATTTGATTATCCCAATCATATTCATGGGATTGATGGGGTATGTCTGCGCATATATTAGCTCCAGAAAAATTAAAAAGGTTGAGCCACGGATTTTGATTACAGAGTAGCATATATGATGGCAAAAGAGAAAGGAGTGGCTTATGCTCTACGATAAAGATATACGTGAGCCATTGTTTGAGTATTTGGAAGAACAATATGGTAAAACAAGATTTTTGGAAGAAGTTTGTATCGGAAAAACAAGAACAGATGTTATTATGGTAACGGAAGCTTCGCTTGTTGGAATTGAGATAAAGAGCGATGCGGATACTTATGCGAGACTTGCACGCCAGGTAAAAGATTACAATCGAGTTTTTGATTACAATATTGTTGCAGTCGGTAGCAGGCATGCGAACAGTATAAAAGAACATGTTCCGGAATATTGGGGAATCATTACGATTGAGGAACAAAACGGCATTGATTTTTATTGGTATCGCGAACCAAAAAAGAATCCGAAACGTGAGCGAACCGTAATGTTTCGGAATCAATTTTCCCTTCTTTGGAGACCGGAAATTGCACATATTCAAGAGAAAAACAACTTGCCAAAATACAAAAACTTCGGCAAGGATAAAGTGATTCGCAAAATTATGGAGAAGCTTCCGGAGGAAATATTGAAGAAGGATATTTGTGAGGCACTTTTTGAACGGGATTATACAACCATTCAAGAAACAATACAGCAATATAAAATGAATAATATACATAAAAATGGGAAAAATTCTTGACTGCATCGCTTTAGCATGCTAAATTCTAATACGTAAAAGATGCTAGTTTTTGCATGAAGAGAGAGGTACTTACTATGATTGATAAGATTACAGAGATTAACGCTGCGATTAATGATGTCGTATGGGGTTGGCCTGCGCTTATTTTGCTTGGTTTTGTTGGTGTACTTATGACACTTATTACTAAGTTTTTTCAGGTTGGACATTTTGGACATTGGATGAAAAACACAATTGGTGCTATTTTTGGTGATAAGCATGTTCGTAAACACACAGAGGATAAGAGCATATCTCAGTTTCAGTCTTTGTGTACGGCACTTGCCGCAACCGTTGGTACAGGTAATATCGTAGGTGTTGCCGGTGCGATTGCTGTAGGTGGTCCGGGTGCAGTATTATGGATGTGGTTAATTGCATTTTTCGGGATGATGACAAATTATGCCGAGAATGTGCTTGGTATTTTATATCGTCGTAAAAGTTCAAATGGTGCATGGGCTGGCGGAGCAATGTACTATTTGAAGGATGGTCTTGGCAGCAAGAAGGGATGCAAGGGCATCGGTACAGTACTTGCTGTATTATTCTCAATTTTCTGTTTGCTTGCTTCATTTGGTATTGGTAATATGAGTCAGGTAAACAGTATGGTTAAAAATGTTCATACTGCTTTCAATATTCCAAACGTTGCAACAGGTATTTTCCTTGTAGTAGCTGTTGGTCTTGTAGTTATCGGTGGACTAAAGCGTATTGCTGCAATCACTGAAAAAGTAGTTCCGTTTATGGTTATTGTATATTTGGTCGGTACAGTAACGATTATCTGTATGAATGCATCCTTAATTCCGGATGTATTCAAATCAATCTTCCAGGGTGCCTTCCACTTGAAGTCAGCAGCCGGTGGTGCGGTTGGTGCAGGTATTGCAACAGCAATGAAGATGGGCTTCAAGCGTGGTGTATTTTCAAATGAGGCAGGTCTTGGTTCATCCGTTATGGTACATAGCAGTTCTAACGTAAAAGAGCCTGTACGTCAGGGTATGTGGGGCGTATTTGAAGTATTTGCTGATACAATTGTTGTTTGTACATTAACAGCCCTTACAATTTTAAGCTCCGGTGTTATTGATCTTTCGACAGGTGCTCCTGCCGTGACAGAGGTAGAGTCAAGCTCTTACATGTCATACGCTTTTGAACAGGCTTTTGGTAAGCCGGGTGCATGGTTTATCGCGCTTGCAATATTAATGTTTGCTTATTCAACGGTTTTAGGATGGAGTCATTATGGTACAACAGCCTGGGAATATTTGTTTGGTGCAAAGACTTCTGTCGTGTATCGTACTGTATTCGTACTTTTGGTATTTTCCGGTTCTGTAATGGAGGCACAGCTTGCATGGGATATTTCCGATACATTCAATGGTTTGATGATGCTTCCGAACTTGATTGGTGTCCTTGTCCTTTCGCCAATCGTAATGAAGTGTACGAAGAATTATGTTGATCGAAATATAAAGCATAAGGAAGGAATTAAACCGATTCTTTCCATGATTCCGGAAATTCAGGAAGAACAGGAAAAAGATTTATAAGATGTAAAAAAGACTTTGGTGATTGTTCATCAAAGTCTTTTTTTTCGGAGTCACTCGCTTCCTTCCGGGAAAGGAACAATCATCGGGAAGAAAGCGTCCGCGGAAAACAATAAGAATCATGCCAACGATTGCTTGACAAAAACGCGGATGAAGCAATTGTTTTGTATTATGGAAATGTATGGTATAATTTTAGTAAATGATTATGAATCAGGCGGTGGCAGATATGTACGAAACAATCAAAAAACAATATGCTTCATTAACAAAATACTTTATTGCAAACAGTCTTACTGTTTCTACAATGGAAAGTATGACCGGCGGACTAATTGCGTCTCTTCTTACAGATACGGAAGGTGCTTCGGCAATCATGAAGGGTGCTTTCGTAACATATTCAAACGAGGCAAAAATGAAACAGGGTGTACCTTCTGCAACGATTGACACATATGGTGTTTATTCGAAAGAGACGGCTTTCGCTATGGCCAAAGCGTGTAGAGAAACATATGCATCGGATATCGGAATTGGGATAACCGGCTCTGCTTCAAACATTGATCTTAACAATGCAGACAGTATTCCGGGTATCGTATATATAGCAGTGGTATATGAAGATGGGATGATAGCTAAAGAATTCAAGATGCCAATGTATGAAACGCGTTTGGAGTATAAATTATGTGCGGCAGAATATGTATATAAAATGCTGACAAAAATATATACAGCTATTGAAAGTGAATAATTATAATCAATCAGTTGCCTTCCCGGAATGGAACCATCACCGTGAAGAAAACGTTCGGATAAGAACCATGCCATAGAATGATAGTTGCCAGAAATATAAAGACTATTTGGTTTTGATTTTTTTTGATGGATATGGTAAAATATGAACTAGGTTTTTATGCGAAATACAATAGAAAAAATTGATGTTGGAGGGTATGCGATGGACGAAAGAAATGATGTATTTCCAATGAATGCATATGTAAGAAAAAAATACGCGAATCTTGATGATAATGCACGAAACAATTCTCTTACCATTATAGGATATTTGATTTATGCAATTGTTATTTTGGGCTGCTATTTCGTCGAGGTAATCAAAGGAAGTCGAACGATAGGATATTATGCAATTGTCTTTGCTTTGACGGTCCTTCCGTTAGGTGTAATGTATTATTTCTACCGTATGGATCATAGCGGGGAGATTATTCGTTACATATTATCCTATGGATATTTGCCGTCGTATTTGTTCATTATTTTTACGACGAATTCTCTGATGCCGTTTATTTACGGTGTTGTGTTGTCACTATTAATAATGATTTATGCAGACACAAATCTCTGCAGAAACTACGTAATCATTCTTGTTATGGTCAATATTGTCAGTGTAATTGTGGAAGGCTTAACCGGCAACATAACAAGTGATAATTTGCCGGATTATGAGATTCGTGTCGGATTTGTTCTCGTTTATGCCGTATTTTTGGTTCTTGCTACGGCAGCGATGAAGAAAAACAATAATTCCAAGATGGAACATATTGCCAGTGAGAAGGATTCTGCAACAAAGATGCTTACAAATATCATGGAAATTTCTGAGAACATGATCGGCGATGTTGAAGTGGTTTCAGAGAAGATGCGTGTTCTGTCCGATTCAGTTGCAAAGACTAAGGTGTCAATGGAGGAAGTATCCAATGGTACGATTGACACAGCACAGTCTGTACAAAAACAGCTTTCCATGACTGAGGAAATCCAGAATGTTGTTGAACAGGTTGTAGGTGTTTCCGGTGTGATTGAAGATGATATGGAAGCAGCTACGATGGAGGTTGCGGTCGGCAAGGGTAAGATTGATGAATTGATCGGTCAGGTTCATATTTCGGATCAGGCAAGTGGTCAGGTTTCAAAAGAACTTGGATGTCTTACAGATTATGCAAGTAAGATGCAGAGCATTGTAGAATTGATTGATGGAATTACATCACAGACAAGCTTACTTGCATTGAATGCTTCGATTGAGGCAGCAAGAGTCGGTGAAGCAGGTAAGGGATTTGCGGTTGTAGCATCAGAGATTTCAACACTTGCTGAACAGGCTCAGAATGCAACGGTTGAGATTACAGAATTGATTGAGAATATTTCGGTTGAACTCGATAAGGTAGTGGATGTAGTTAATTATCTCATGGATAATAATAAACTTCAAAGTGTTGTGGCAACTGAGACAGCATCCAGCTTTGAGACGATTGCAACCCGTACGGAAGATATCCAAAAGCGTACACAGCAGCTCACGGGTCTGGTTACGAAGCTTTCGACTTCGAATTCATCAATTGTTGACAGTGTTCAGACGATTTCTGCTGCAACAGAGGAGGTTACGGCACATTCAAATATGACTTTAGAATGTAGTGAAGAAAACAATAAGATTGTTGAAGAGGTAAATGATATTGTCGGAGAATTACAGGTACTTGCTGAAAGATTGCAGACGCTAGAGGAACAATAAGCATTTCATTCAATAAGGAAAAAGGACTGTCAGCTGATGTGTCCAAAAAAGTTGAACTTTTTTGGACACATCAGCTGACAGTCTTTTTTTATTGCATAGGAAAGTGCTTCACACATCCTATGCAATAAAAAAGACACTTCGTGTCAGGATGCGCACTCGCACGCAAAGTATATGTTGCAAAAGCAACCGCGCTCGGCGCGAGAGTCTTGCAAGCAAGACTCTTTCTTGCCGAGGCCTTGTGGAGCGGGGCCATGTCGGCAATTCTTACTATATTTTGTGCGTAAGATGATTTGACGGAAAATGACCGATTTGTGTGTAAATAATTAAAAAAAATGCAAATTGATTTACAGAAAATGACCTAAAATGACTGAAAATGAAGTAATTTGAAAGAAAATGATTGACAATGACTGAAAATGACGCTATAATTGCATTATCGAATAAATGAGCGGAAATAAGAAAAAATAAAATAAAGAAATCTACAAGAAAAAAAGATAAGAAAAGAGGTACAAAAATGTTAGGAGAAGAAAGACATAACATTATTCTATCTTATGTAGATGAGAGAAAGAGTGTATCTGTTCAGGAGCTTATGCAAATTCTTTCTGCATCGGAATCTACAATTCGAAGAGATTTGACGCAACTTGACCGTGAGGGACGATTAACAAAGGTTCATGGCGGAGCAGTATCAAAGAAGAATAATTATCGGACAATCGATGACACAATAGCCAGTCGTATCAATCTAAATCGCGAAGATAAAGTTGCGATTGCAAAATATGCGGCAAGCTTAATCGAACCAAATGATATGGTATATTTGGATGCGGGTACAACAACGGAGCTTATGATTGAGTTTATTAATCAGAAGGATGTCGTGTTTGTTACGAATGCGTTTAGTCATGCAAGAGCACTTGCGTTGAAGGGCTTTACTGTTTACGTGCTTGGCGGTGAATTCAAATCTGTGACGGAAGCAATCGTTGGAGAAGAAGCAATTCGTAGTCTTGAAAAATACAATTTTACAAAAGGTTTTTGGGGGACGAACGGTGTGACAGTCAAAAACGGATTCAGTACACCGGATATGAAAGAGGCGGCTATTAAACAACGCTCCATGGAGAAAACAAAAGAAAAATATGTTCTTTGCGACAAGTCAAAGTTTTCACAAATCTCGTCCGTAACATTTGCAGATTTTGATAGTGTGGGGATAATTACAACGAGACTTGAAGATAATACATATAAACAATATAAGAATATAAAGGAGGTAGAAGGATGATTTACACGGTTTCCTTTAATCCGTCTCTTGATTATGTTGTGGATGTTCCGCAAATCGAGCTTGGACGTGTAAACCGCGCGCAGTCGGAAATACTATATCCGGGAGGCAAAGGAATCAACGTTTCCATTGTATTAACGAATCTTGGTATCGAAAACGAAGCGCTTGGCTTTATTGCCGGATTTGTCGGTGAAACACTTGAAATGCTCCTTGCAAAAAAAGGTATCAAAACAGACTTTATTCGTTTGCCGGAAGGTGTGACGAGAATCAATGTTAAGATACGTGCAAAGGAAGAGACGGAATTGAACGGAAAAGGACCGTTCATTGAGGATTGCTATGTACAAAAGCTTTATGACAAGCTGGACAGGCTCAACGACAAGGATGTGCTTGTTCTTGCAGGCAGCATACCGGATTGTATGCCAAAATCAAGCTACATGGACATTATGAAGCGTCTGGCAGACAAAAATATTCCGATTGTTGTTGATGCAACAAAAGAACTTTTGGTAAACGTTTTGCCATATAAGCCTTTTTTGGTCAAACCAAATAATCACGAGCTTGGCGAAGTCTTTGGGGTTACTATCAAGACGAAGGAGGCTGTTGTGCAATATGCGAAAGAGCTTGCAAACGAAGGCGCAAGAAACATACTTGTTTCAATGGCAGGAGAAGGTGCCGTTTTGCTTGCGGAGGACGGAAGCGTTTACATGTCTGATGCGCCTGTCGGGGTATTGAAGAATTCGGTTGGGGCAGGTGATTCTATGGTGGCCGGATTTCTTGCCGGATACTTACAAACAGGAAGCTACGAAAAAGCTTTTCAGATGGGGGTATGTACAGGTAGTGCGAGCGCTTTTTCAGAAGAACTGGCGACAAAGGAAGAGGTAATGAGTCTTCTTCATAAAACATTTCATTTATAGGAGGGTATCATATGCGTATTGTTGATTTATTAGATGAAAAAAGCATTCGGCTTGATGCGGCTTTTTTTTCAAAGGAACAACCGGAATTGGAGAAGGTATTGCAATTCCTCATTGTAAGTCAAAGGCGGTTTCAAAGCCGGGATTAGCGGCTATGGTTATTCCGGCAGGTGTGGATTTTGATTCATTGGACGGAGAGAAGGTTACGCTTTTATTTCTTATTGCAGCACCGGATACGGAGGATAATGTTCATCTGGATGTACTTAGTAAGCTTTCGATGTTACTTATGGACGAGACATTCACAAATCAGTTAAAGTCTGCAAAGTCTACGAAGGAATTTTTGAAGATTATTGACAAAGCAGAAAATGAAAGAAACGCAAAGACTGAAGAAGCTGTAAAGGCTGTTGGCTTAAACATTCTTGCGGTAACCGGTTGCCCGACAGGTATTGCTCATACCTACATGGCTGCGGAAAGCCTGGAAAAGAAGGCAACACAGCTTGGACATCGTATGAAGGTTGAGACAAGAGGTTCGGGTGGTGCAAAGAATGTTCTTTCAAAAGAAGACATTGCAAATGCGGATGGCATCATCGTAGCAGCTGATACGCAGGTCCCTATGGATCGTTTTGATGGAAAGCCGGTAATCATTTGTAAGGTTGCGGATGGCATCAGTAAGGCTGAGGAATTAATCAAGAAAATTGAAAATGGTGATGTTAAGCTTTATAAGGCGACTGGTGGAAGTCAGACTGTTGCTGATAGTGATGAGAAGGAAAGCGTTGGACATCAGATTTATAAGCACCTGATGAATGGTGTTTCCCATATGCTTCCATTCGTAGTTGGAGGCGGTATCCTGATAGCACTTGCATTTTTAATTGATGGATTACTCGTAGATTTAAATAATATTCCGCAGGATCTGATTGATAAGTTTGGTTCAGAAGCTGCCGTTAAGAGTAATTTCGGTGTACTTACTCCGGTTGCGGAATTTCTGAAGGCGAAGGTCGGAGGCATCGCCTTTGGATTTATGCTACCGATACTTGCCGGGTACATTGCAATGAGTATTGCAGATCGTCCGGGGCTTGCACTTGGTGTACTTGGTGGTGCAATTGCTGCAAACGGTACATCCGGTTTCCTTGGAGCGATTGTTGCAGGTTTTGCGGCAGGCTACTTTGTTCTTCTGCTCAAGAAGCTATTTGAAAAGCTTCCGGAATCAATTGATGGTTTAAAACCTGTACTTATATATCCATTGTTTGGTATGCTGCTTGTAGGACTTTTGATGGTATTTGCAGTAGAGCCATTCGTAGGCTGGCTTAATACAGCTATTAACAATGGTCTTTCGAGCATGGGTAATGCAAACAGAATCTTACTTGGTGCGTTGTTAGCAGGCATGATGTCTGTTGATATGGGTGGACCTGTGAACAAGGCGGCTTACGCATTTGGTCTTTCACAGATTGCAGCCGGAAATTACGGCATTATGGCAGCAGTAATGGTTGGTGGTATGGTTCCGCCTCTGGCAATCGCAATCTCAACCATGTTCTTTAAGAACAAGTATACAGCAGAAGAGAGAAAGGCCGGTCCTACAAACATTGTTATGGGTCTGTCATTCATTTCAGAAGGTGCTATTCCGTTTGCTGCATCTGACCCACTGCGTGTTATTCCATCCTGTATCGTAGGTTCAGCAATCTCAGGTGCTTTAGCATCTGCATTTAAGTGTACCTTGATGGCCCCTCACGGCGGAATCTTTGTATTCCCGGTTGTAGGAAATGCGTTACTTTATCTTTTGGCATTACTGATTGGTAGTTTCGTCGGAGCATTCGTGCTTGGCGCACTCAAGAAAAAGGTAGCAAAATAAACAGATTGGTACACGATTTGTTCAGTATACCGAAGAAAATGAGCTTTTTAAAGAGAAGATATTCATAAAATGGAGGGTTAATACTATGAAAGAATTTACTTATACAATTACAGATGCACAGGGAATTCACGCAAGACCGGCAGGCCAGCTCGTTAAACTGGCAGCAGGTATGGGCTGCAATATCACAATCACAAAGGATGGCAGAACGGTTGATGCAAAAAGAATTATGGGTGTGATGAGTTTAGGCGCGAAACAGGGACATACAGTTACCATTCAGGCTGATGGTGAGGGCGAAGCTGAAGCAATCGAAGCATTAGAAACATTTATGAAGGAAAACCTTTAATAGGAGAAGGAACGAGGTGATCCGATGGAAGCATTAAACGGGAAAAGTGTATTTGGCGGAATTGCCATTGGAAAAATAAAAATCTTTGACAAGGGCGAAAGCGTTGTTAAACGTACGAGGGTTGAAGATATACAGGCCGAAATTACACGTTTTGAAGATGCGAAGGAAACTGCAAAGGAGCAGCTTGGCGCTTTGTATGACAAGGCTCTCATAGAAGTTGGCGAAGTGAATGCCATGATTTTTGAAGTGCATCAGATGATGCTCGATGATCTTGATTATGTCGAGGCAATTCGACATATGATCGAAGGGCAGAATGTGAATGCGGAGTTTGCGGTTGCGACGGTTGGCGATAATTTTGCCGAGATGTTTGCCGCCATGGATGATGATTACATGAAGGCCAGAGCTGCTGACGTGAAAGATATTTCAGACAGAGTTGTAGCGATACTTCAGGGCAAACAGGATATAGGCGTTCTTTCGGATGAACCGGTAATCATCGTGGCTGATGATCTTGCCCCAAGTGAAACCGTTTTGATTGATAAGTCGATGGTTTTGGCATTTGTCACAAGACATGGTTCCACGAATTCGCACACGGCGATTCTTGCGCGAACAATGAATATCCCGGCATTGATTGGTATCGATTATTCGGACGATATGGACGGAAAACAAGCGATTGTAAATGGCTATGACGGGATTTTCTATGTGGATCCGGAAGCTTCTGTATTGAAAGAATTTCAAGAGAAACAAAAGGATGATTTGGATAAGAAACGTTTGCTTCTGGAATTAAAAGGCAAAGAAGATGTGACAATTGATGATAAGCGTATTCATTTGTATGCAAATATCGGAAGCGTTGCTGATGTAGCCGCTGTTCTTGCAAATGATGCGACGGGCATTGGTCTGTTCCGAAGCGAATTCTTGTACTTAGGAACAAAAAACTATCCAACGGAAGATGAACAGTTTGCAGCCTACAAAACAGTAGCAGAAAATATGGGTGGCAAGAAGGTTATCATCCGAACATTGGATATTGGTGCTGACAAGCAGGTTGATTATTTTCAACTCGGAAAAGAAGATAATCCGGCAATGGGATATCGTGCAATCCGAATCTGCTTAAACGAGCCGGCAATCTTTAAGACACAGCTTCGTGCGATATATCGTGCAAGCTACTATGGTAACATTTCAATCATGTATCCTATGATTATTTCCGTAAACGAAGTCCGGCAAATCAAAGCGATTGTGGAAGAAGTGAAAGATGAGCTCGATGCGCAGAAAATTCCATACGGCGAGGTTGAACAGGGGATTATGATTGAGACACCGGCAGCCGTTATGATTAGCGATTTGCTTGCAAAAGAGGTTGATTTCTTCAGCATTGGAACAAACGATCTCACGCAGTACACACTAGCAATTGACCGTCAGAATCCAAAGCTTGATTCCATCTATGATTCGCACCATGAGGCAGTGCTTCGCATGATACGTATGGTAGTCGAAAATGGTCATAAAGAAAATTGCTGGGTTGGCATTTGCGGCGAATTAGGAGCAGATATCTCCCTTACCAAAACCTTCCTTAAAATGGGGCTTGATGAACTTTCTGTTTCACCAAGCATGGTCCTTAAGATACGCGAGGTTATCCGCAATACTGACACAACAAAATAATTATCATCACATATAGATAAGAAGCAAATGTACCTTTCTCCTTAGCACACGGGTAGCACTATCCTGTAATTCTCATTTGCTTCTTTTTCATGTTCTCTCACCTACTCATTGCTTCTGTTGTATCTTGTTAGTTGGAGAACCCAAAAGATGAAGCGTCAATCGGTGAGAGTTGTGAGGGAGATACGATGAAAAAGAGAAGAAGGAAATGTGTTATTCGAATAAGGCGCGATTTGTGTTGACAATTTGTTAAAAACGCTATACAATCTAAAAATGCAAATGATTTGCAAATTGGAGATTGCTATGAAAAAAATAAAGATTATTGCACCGATTGTGTTTTGTATTATGCTGCTGGCGGGGTGTCAGAAGGCATATGTTCCGGGTAAAGAGAATGGAAAAATGAATATTGTATGCACTACGTTTCCACAGTATGACTGGACGAAGAATTTGATTGTCGGCATGGAAGATCAGTATGAGGTGAAGCTTTTGCTTAATCAGGGTACGGATATGCATAGCTATCAGCCGACTGCGGAGGATGTAGTTGTCATTTCTGAATGCGATTTGCTGATTTATGGTGGCGGTGAGTCGGAGAAATGGGTTCTTGATGCTATAAAGGAGTCTGACAATAACGAAATGCGTACATTGTGCCTTATGGAGGCAGCACACGAAAATGTAAAAGAAGAGGTTGTTGTTGAAGGGATGCAATCAAACGGTGAGGAAGAAGAGGAAGAATCCGCAACTATCGATGGTGACGAGCATATTTGGTTGTCCCTAAAAAATGCGAAGCTTCTTGTTACGGCGATTGAAGAAGAAATCGTACAGTTGGATCCGAAGAATAGGAATTTATATGATAACAATTTAGAAAGTTATGTAAACCAACTGGACGAGTTGGACAAAGAATATGAGGAAGCGGTAGCAAATGCAACCTATAAGACGGTTTTGTTTGGCGACCGTTTTCCGTTTCTGTATTTAATGGAAGATTATGGACTTTCCTATTATGCAGCGTTTTCCGGATGTAGTGCAGAGACGGAGGCAAGCTTCGATACAATAACATTTCTGGCAGAAAAGCTGGATGCGTATGATTTGCCTTGTGTGCTTGTGCTTGAAAATTCGGATGGAAAGCTCGCAAATACCATTATTTCATCTTCCAAGAGACAGTCAGGAACAGTCGTTAACATGCATGCGATGCAGTCTGTTACAAAGAAGGACATTGATGACGGAACGACTTATCTGGGTCTTATGAAGCAGAATTTAGAGGCGTTAAAAAAGGCAATATATTAGAAAGGACAGGACGATGGCATATATCACATGTGAAAATTTATTGCTTGGTTATGATGGTGTACCGGTCGCAAAAGATATCAGCTTTACCGTAAATGAAGGTGACTATTTGTGCATTATCGGTGAAAACGGTGCCGGAAAAAGTACGCTTATGAAGACGTTGCTTCATCTTACAACGCCGCTTGGCGGAAGCTTTTCCATGGGTGACGGGATTAAGCCCTATGAAATAGGATATTTACCGCAGCAGACTGTTGTTCAGAAGGATTTTCCGGCTTCTGTGTGGGAGATTGTTATGTCCGGTACACTTTCGAAAGGTGGCTTTCGGCCGTTTTACAGCAGGGAGCAAAAGAAGCTTGCTATGGATAATTTAAAACGCATGGGTATTGAGAACCTTAAGGATGAATGTTATCGAAATTTATCCGGCGGACAGCAGCAAAGAGTGCTGCTTGCAAGAGCACTTTGTGCCGCATCAAAGATACTTTTACTGGACGAGCCGGTGACAGGTCTTGATCCAAAAGCAATGACAGAGTTTTATCAACTGATTGCTTCGCTGAATGATGAGGGAATTGCTGTAATTATGGTTTCGCATGATTTAC